>JBJMGZ010000516.1:0-11914 GCA_045807605.1 Thermoanaerobaculia bacterium
GGCATGTAGCCCGGGGTCAGGAGCGCCGTAGGCGCGACGACCCCCGGGTCATCAGACCCAAAACAATCCAAGCCCCGCAGGGGCGACGGCAGAGGCCCGAGCGCGAGCCGGAGCCCCCCGCCCCGCTGCGGGGCTTACGCCCCTGGCCCATGCCGTCGCCCCTGCGGGGCTTAGGGGTGTTTTTGTGCCCCCAACCCCGGGCGGAAGCCCGGGGCTACATGCCGTCGCCCCTGTCGGGGCTTACTGCTCAAGGCCAAGATGTGTGTAACGGTATGGGTTGAAACCCCCAGGCTAGACAGGTGTCGCGCCTTCGGCGCGATCCCCCTCCTCTATCCTCCCCCGCTGCGCGGGAGAGGACGCCCCCGCCCGGCCCAGTAGGGGCTGAACCCGTCTAGCCTGGCGTTTCAAAGCCAGGCGCGGCCCGATCCACCCCGAACCACCCCCGCCGCACCATCCACTTCCCGGCCTCGACCACCGGCAGGATGGTCAACGACACGCCCGCGGCCAGGAGCCAGTCCCGGAGCGCCAGCCCACTGCCGCCAATACCGCCCACGAAGATCCCGCGCAGGAACGGCAGGCTCACGACCAGCGCCAGCAGGCCCAGCTCCCAGGCAATCGCCAGGTTCAGCCAGCGGTTCGCGAACGGCCGGCTCAGCGCCGTGCGATGGTCCGAGCGGTAGTTGTAGGCGTTCACGAACTGGATGCCCACGAGCGCCACGAAGGTCAGCGCCATGGCCTGCTCCCGGCTCCTCCCCGATTGCAGCGCCCAGGCGAAGAGCGCCAGGTTCGCCAGCGCCGACCAGATGCCGCCGATCAGCATCAGGCTCACTACCGGCCTGGTGAAGATGCCGGAGCGCGGATCGCGCGGCGGACGCTTCATCAGGTCCGGCTCCGGCGGATCGACGGCCAGCGCCAGCGCGGGCAGACCGTCGGTCGCGAGGTTGACATAGAGGATCTGCACCGCGGAGAGCGGCAGCGGCAGCCCGGCGAGCGATGCCGCGGCCATCAACCCGATCTCGCCGATGTTCGAGGAGAGCAGGAACATCAGGTACTTCTTGATGTTCTCGAAGACCTCCCGCCCCTCCTCCACGGCCGCCACGATCGACGCGAAGTTGTCGTCCGTCAGCGTCATGGCCGCGGCCTCCTTGGTCACGTCCGTGCCGGTCAGGCCCATGGCGATGCCGATGTCGGCCTTCTTCAGGGCCGGCGCGTCGTTGACCCCGTCGCCGGTCATCGCCACCGAATGGCCCCGTTTCTGGAGGGCCGTGACCACCCGCAGCTTGTCGGCCGGCGAGACGCGGGCGTAGACCTCGATCCGCTCCACCTCGCGCTCCAGCTCCTCGTCGTCCATCGCCTCCAGCTCGCCGCCGGTGACCGCCCGGCCGTCCTTCAGGATGCCCAGCTCGCGGGCGATGGCCTGGGCGGTCTCGGGATGATCTCCCGTGATCATGATCGGCTTGATGCCCGCGGACCCGGCGGTGCGGATCGCCTCCCTCACCTCCGGCCGCGGCGGATCGATCATCCCCACCAGCCCGAGCAGGACCAGCTCCCCCTCGGCGTTGTCGCGGGTGGCGTCCAGCCGGCCGGCCACGGCGAGCACGCGCAGCGCCTGGCCGGCCAGCTCCCGCACCACCCCCAGGACCTCCTCGCGGCAGGCCTCGTCTAGCGGCCGGTCCCCATCATCACTCCAGCGCCGGGTGCATGAGGGTAGGAGCACCTCGGGCGCTCCCTTGGCAAAGGCTGCCGTGCCTTTCTCCGTCTGATGGAGAGTGGTCATCCGCTTGCTCTCCGAGGTGAAGGGGATCTCGTCCACCCGGGGCATGCGGCCGTCCAGGTCCTCCTTCTGCAGCCCGGCCTTGGCCGCGGCCACGAGGAGCGCGCCCTCGGTCGGATCCCCCTGGACCTTCCACCCCTCTTCCTGCACGAGCTTCGCGTCCGAGGCCAGGACCGCGGCTTCCAGGAGCCAGAGCAGTCCCCGGGAGGGCTCCGGCGTGATCTCGCCCTCGGGCTCGTAGCCCGCTCCGGTGATCTCGTACAGGCGGCCGTCCACCCAGATCCGGCGCACGGTCATCTCGTCCCGGGTGAGCGTCCCGGTCTTGTCCGAGCAGATGACGGAGACGCTGCCGAGCGTCTCGACCGCCGGAAGCCGGCGGACCAGCGCGTTGCGCTTGACCATCCGCCGCACGCCCAGGGCAAGCGAGATGGTGACCACCGCGGGCAGCGCCTCGGGCACGACCGCCACCGCGAGCGCGATGCCGAAGAGGAGGATGTCGAAGAAGGACTGGCCGCGCATCAGCCCGAGACCGACCACGACCGCCACCACGCCGAGGCCGGCCAGGGCAAGGATGCGGCCGACCCGGTCCAGGTTGCGCTGGAGGGGGGTCGGCCCGCTCTCGACCGACTCCAGCATGCGCGCGACCTGCCCGAATTCGGTATCCATGCCGGTCTCCACGACCACGGCCTGGCCGCGGCCGTAGGTCACGGCGGTGCCTGCGAAGACCAGGTTGCGCCGGTCGCCGATCCCGAGGTCGCCCGCGAGGGCCTCGGCCGTCTTTTCCACGGGGAGCGACTCGCCGGTGAGCGCTGCTTCCTCCACTTGGAGGTTGGCCGCCTCGATCACCCGCGAATCCGCGGGCACGCGGTCGCCCGCTCCCAGCACGAGGAGATCGCCCGGCACCAGGTCGCGGGCCGGGATCTCCTGCTGAGCGCCGTCGCGCAGCACCTTGGCCGTGGGCGCGGCCATCTCGCGCAGGGCCTCGATGGCGCGCTCGGCGCGGTATTCCTGGATGAAGCCGAGGAGGACGGAGAGCAGCAGGATGGCGCCGATGACCACGGCCTCGACCGTGTGGCCGAGGACCGCGGACAGGACGACCGCCACGATCAGGACGACGACGAGGACGTTCTTGAGCTGGCCGGCGAGGACGGACCACGGGGAGATGCGCGCGGCAGCCTGGAGCTCGTTCGGCCCGCGCTCCCGCAGGCGCTTGCCGGCCTCCTCCGCGTTCAGCCCGCGGGCGGCGTCCACCCCGAGCCGTTCCAGGACCGCGGGAACGTCGAGGCGGTGCCAGTCGCTCACGTCCCTCCCCTGCCCTCTCCTCAGAGCAGGCCGACCGGCCTGGGAAATGCCTTGGTGCGGTCCATCTTGTCGGCGGGGTAGCTCACCACCATGACGGTGCGGTCGTCCTGCGGCGGAGCGCTGCCGGTGAAGGCCTCGACGCTGGCGAAGATGGCGTCCGCCACCTCCTGCGAAGGCCGGCCCTGGTGCTCGCGCGCCACCTGGAGCATGCGCTCGACGCCGTACTCCTCCTCGGCGGCGCCCCCCTCCGGGCCGCGCCCCAGGGCCTCGCAGATGCCGTCCGTGTAGAAGATCAGCATGTCGCCCGGCTTCATGATGACGAAGCCGCGCTCGTAGCTCGCCTCGGGGAGCGGCCCGAGCACCGGTCCGCCCTCCTCCATGCTGCGGATGAGGCCGTTGGCGGCCAGGTGGTACGGCGGCGGGTGCCCGGCGTTGACGTAGATGAACACGCCGTTGAGCTCCAGCTCGCCGTAGAACATCGACACGAAGCGGCTGGTCAGGGTGCTCTTGTGGATGATGCTGTTCATCCGCTCGACCGTGCGCACGATCTTGAAGTCGCGGGCGAGGCCCATGCGCAGCCCCATATAGATGTCGCGCACCTGGAGCGCCGCCGGCAGGCCGTGGCCCGAGACGTCGGCGATGGCCAGGCCGAGGATCTTCTCGGTCAGCGGGATGTAGTCGAAGAAGTCGCCGCCCACCTCCTCCATCGGCTCGGAGCGGCCGGCGATGTCGAACTGGCCGTAGGCCGGGGTGCGCCGCGGCAGGATCGACGCCTGGATCTTGCGCGCCTGGGCGAAGATCCCCTCCATGCGCTCGCGCCGGATCTTCTGGTTGATGCTGTGGCGCAGGATGCCCAGGGAGAAAAGGATGTCGTCGCCGTTGACCCCGGGAGCCACGTCGAAGGCCAGGATGTACTCCTCGTCCCCGACCTCGATGGCCGCGAACTGCTGCACGCCGAGAAGCTGCTCCAGGCCCTTGTCGATGCGCGGGTCGTCGGCGTCCATGAACACGGCGCCCTGCTCGCGCACGATCTGGATGGGCAGGTAGGAGACCGGCACCTTGAGCCCGCTCGGCACCTCCTTGGCATCGCCGAACACGTCCTGGAGGACGTAGCAATCCCCCCGCCGCACGTAGGCCCGGCCGCCGTAGATCCCCAGCTCGTCGTGGAACTTGACGATGATCGTATCGACCACGGTGTGGACCGTCGCGCCGACGTCGTCGTCGCGGTCCATGGCGGCCACCACCTGCTCCACCTTCTTCATCAGGCCGCGGTAGTTCACCGGGCGGGCTTCCATGATCAAGGCGCGGTTCTCCTTTAACGATTGGCAAGCATAACAGGCCCTTGCGCGGAGACGCCCCACGGGGCGTCTCTACATTGACCCTCCTGTAGAGACGCCCCGTGGGACGTCTCGGGCGGGGGCTTTTCCCTACCCGTTGTCGATCAGGGCACGGACGATCGCGTCCTGGGCGCCGCGGGCGTCGCCGCCGACGCGGTTGAGCAGGATCGAGAAGGCGTAGGCCTTGCCCGACACGGCCTTGGCATAGCCGGAGAGGGCCGAGATGCCCTCCAGGGTGCCGGTCTTGGCGAACACGTTGCCGGCGTAGGGCGGCTCGGCCATGCGCCGCTTCCACGAGCCCAGGTCCTCGCCCGAGAAGGGGAGCGACTGCGCGAACTCGCTGCCGGCCTCATGGAAGAACATGTGCCGCAAAAGGATCGTCAGGTGGCGGGGCGCGAAGCGGTTCTCCCGGCTCATGCCCGAGCCGTCGGCCATGCTGAACGAGCCCTTGGGGATGCCCACGCTGACGGCGAACTCGCCGATGGCCTTGACGCCGTCCGGCCAGCTCCCGTGGCCGCAGCGCACGGCGCCCAGGTGCTTGGCCAGGCTCTCGGCATAGAAGTTCTGGCTGCGCTTGTTGGTGACGCGGATGGCCGACAGCAGGTCGCTGCGGTGGACCGCCACCCGCTCCCACACCAGGCTCGGCAGCCGCTCCACGGGGCGCAGCCGCCCGTCCACCCGGATCCCCTCCTCGGCGAGCGCCGCGATCAGACCCTGGCCGAAGTAGCGCACCGGGTCCGGCACGGTCACCCAGGCCTCCACCGGGCCGGAATTCGAGCGGATGTTCCCCTTGACGAAGAGCTCCTCGCCGTCGCGGTGGATGACCAGGTTCTGCCCGCCCTTGCCGATCGTGCGGGAGGTGTTGCGCAGTTGGAGGACCGGCACGTCCGGCACCAGCCCCACCTGCGCCGGCCCGCCGGACCTGCCCGGCCAGACCCGCACCAGGATGCAGTTGTCGCTGAACGAGAGGGCGTCGGTCGGCGCCTCGTACCAGCGGGTGAGCTGGTCGCGCGGCCAGTCGGGATGGACCAGCGGCGGATCGTAGAGCCCATGGTCCAGATAGACATCGCCCGCGATCCGCTCGACTCCCTTTTCCCGCAGCGCCCGCGCCCACTCCCGGAAGGGGGCGAAGGAGTCGCCCGCGTAATCGCGGCCCGAGATCTGCGGATCGCCGCTCCCCACCACGCCAACCGGACCGTCGAGCACCCCGTCCCGGACCGGGCCGTGCATCAGGAAGCGGGTCTCGAAGGTATATCCGGGCCCGAGCGCGTCGAGGATCGCGGCGGTGGTGAACAGCTTCGTGTTGGAAGCGATCACCCGCGGCTCGTCGGGGTTGTAGCCGTAGACCGACTCGCCCGTGTCGAGGTCCACGACGTGGACCCCGAGCGCCGCGGTGACCCGCAGGGCCTGAGCCACCGGGACTTCGAGGGCCTGCTGGAGCGCGGTGGTGGACGAGGTTTCGACCGGCGGCTGCGGGCCGAGAAGCAGAGCGGCGAGGGCGAGCGTCAGGACGGCGAGCTTGCTGCGAACCGGCACCGGAACCTCCAGCTAGCGCCTCTTTTCATAAGGCATGCCAAGCGCGCGCGGCGGCCGCGAGAGCCCGATGAAGCCCGCCAGGACCACGATCGTCAGCACGTAGGGGATGATCTGGATGAACTCGACCGGAATCGGGGTGACGCCCTGCATCTGGATGGAGACCGCCTCGGCCAGCCCGAACAGCAGGCAGGCGAGCATCGTCTGCACCGGCCGCCACTTGCCGAAGATCAGGGCGGCGAGCGCGATGAACCCGCGCCCGGCGGTCATGTTGCGCGTAAAGAGCGACGACTGCCCGATCGAGAGGTAGGCGCCGCCGGCCGCGGCGAGCATCCCGGAGACCAGGACGGCCGCGTAGCGCACGGCCAGCACGCGGATGCCGGCGGTATCGGCCGCCTCCGGGTTCTCCCCCACCGCGCGCAGGCGCAGGCCGAATGGCGTGGAGGACAGCACGTACCAGGTGATCGGGACCAGCGCAAACGCGAGAAGGATGGGCGCCACCGGGAGCAGGTCCCGCTGCGGGATCTGCGGCGTGGCGCCCGTCGAGTCGAACAGCGCGCCGCTCAGCAGCGCCGGCAAGCCCAGGAACAGGATGTTGATCGCGGTCCCGCTCACCACCTGGTCGGCCTTGCACTGGATGCAGACGAAGGCATGGACCAGGGCCACGGCAGCGCCGGCGGCGCTCGCCGCGAGGAGACCGAGCCCGGGGTTGCCCGCGAAGTGCGTCACCACGGCGGCGGTGAACGCCCCGGCGAGCATCATCCCTTCGAGACCGATGTTGATGACGCCGGCGCGCTCCGAGTAGAGGCCGCCGAGCGCCGCCAGCAGCAGCGGCGTCGCCAGGCGGCTCGTCGAGAAGAGGAGCGCGATCTTGAAGATGTCGGACATGGTCTTCAGATCCCCGGCTCAGATCCCCGGCTGCTTCAGCCGGCGCGGCTTCCCCGACCGCCCGCGGAAGAGCGCCTCCGCCGCCACGAACAGGATGATGACCGCCTGCAGCACCAGGACCAGGTCCTTGGAGACGTGCTCCGTGAAGATGTCCACGAACAGGCCGCCGCGCAGGAAAGCGCCGAAGAGCAGCGCCGCCAGCGCCACGCCGACCGGGTGGTTGCGCCCGAGCAGGGCGACCGCGATGCCGGTGAAGCCGTAGCCGGGAGAGAAGCCGTCGTAGTAGCGGTAGCGGTGTCCGAGCACCTCGTTGACGCCGACCATCCCGGCCAGCGCGCCCGAGATCGCCATCGCCGCGACGATCTGCCGGCCGGTCGAGATGCCGCCGTACTCGGCCGCGTCCGGGTTCGCGCCCGTGGCGCGGAGCGCATAACCCCAGCGGGTATGCCACAGGAAGACCCAGACCAGGACGCAGGCCACGAGCGCCAGCAGGAAGGCGACGTTGAGCGGGATGCGCTCCGGCAGGCCCGGGAGGAACCGGCCGAGGCGCGGGATGCGGGCGCTCTCGCCGATCGGCGCCGTCTGCAGGATCGCATCGCCCGGCAGCTTGTAGTGGTACTGCGTGAAGTAGCTGGCCAGGGCGACCGCGATGAAGTTCATCATGATCGTGGTGATGACCTCGTGCGCGCCGAACCGCGCCCGCAGCACTCCCGGGACCGCGCCCCAGAACGCCCCGGCCAGCAGCGCTGCGAGGAAGGCGAGAGGCACCAGGGCCCAGAACGGCAGCCCGGCGAACGTGATCCCGGCCCAGGCGGTGGCGAACGCCGCCGCGGTGAGCTGCCCTTCCGCGCCGATGTTGAGCAGCCCGCAGCGGAACGCCACCGCCACCGCGAGGCCGGTGAAGATCAGGGGCGTGGCGTAGAACAGCATGTAGCCGATGCCGTCCGGCCAGGACAGGGCGCTGCCGATCAGCAGCGAGTAGGTCTCGATCGGATCGTCGCCGAGCAGAGCGATGAACACACCGCCGACGAGGAAGGCCGCCGCGAGGGCGAGGAGCGGGAAGACCAGTTGCCGGAGGAGCTTCATACGGCCTTCAGGCAGCCAGACTGCCGCCGGTCATCAGCAGGCCGATCTCGGTCGCGGGCGTGCGCGCCGGGTCCACCTCGCCGGCGATCTTTCCCTGGTGCAGGACCAGCAGGCGGTCGGCCAGCGCGGTCACCTCCTCGAGCTCGGCGGAGACCAGGAGGACGGCGCAGCCCGCGTCGCGCAGCGCCACGATCTGGCGATGGATGAACTCGATGGCGCCGATGTCCACCCCGCGCGTCGGCTGCGCCACCAGCAGCACCTTCGGATGCAGATCGAGCTCGCGCCCGAGGATCAGCTTCTGCTGGTTGCCGCCCGAGAGGGCGCGCGCCGGCAGGTCGGGATTCGGCGGGCGCACGTCGAACTGCTTGACGAGCCGCAGAGCCCGGTCGCGGATCGCGGCATGGTTCAGCCAGACGCCGCCGGGTCCCGCCACCAGCGGCCGCCGGTCCTGGACTCCGAGGATCGAGTTCTCGGACAGGTCGAAGTCGAGCAGCAGCCCGCGCCGCTGGCGGTCCTCCGGCACGTGCGCGATGCCCAGCCCCTTGCGCTCGCCGGCGCCGAGGTGCGTGATGGCCTTCTCCTCCAGCAGGACCGAGCCGCCGACGCGCGCCGGCGGCACCAGCCCGGCGAGCGCCTCGATGAGCTCCGTCTGGCCGTTGCCCTCCACTCCCGCGACGCCGACGATCTCGCCCGCATGGACCGCGAAGGACACTCCGTCCAGCCGGCGCGTGCCGTCGCCGCCGGTCACGCTCAGGCCGCGCACGGTCAGAACCGCCGCGCCCGGCCGGGCCGGCGCCTTTTCGACGCGCAGCAGGATGTCGCGCCCGACCATCAGGCGGGCGAGCTCGGCGGCGCTGGTCTCGCGGGTGCGCAGCCGGCCGACCACGCGGCCGTCCCGCATCACGGTCACCTCGTCGGAGAGGGCCAGCACCTCGGAGAGCTTGTGCGTGATGATGACGATCGTGCTGCCCTGCTCGCGCATCCGCCGCAGGATCGCGAACAGCTCCGTCACCTCCTGCGGCGTGAGCACGGCGGTGGGCTCGTCGAGGATCAGCAGCCGCGCCTGCCGGTAGAGCGCCTTGAGCAGCTCGACCCGCTGCTGCTGGCCGACCGACAGCGTTTCGATGCGAGCCTTGGGATCGACCGCCAGCCCGAGCTGCTCCGAGAGCGCGCGCACCCGCGCCTCCGCGCCGCGCCGGTCGAGCGCCAGCGCGCTGCCGGGCTCGGCGCCCAGCACGATGTTCTCGGCCACGGTCATGGTCTCGACCAGCATGAAGTGCTGGTGCACCATGCCGATGCCATGGGCGATCGCCTGCTCCGGGGAATGGATGTCGCGCACCTGTCCGTCGACCAGGATCTCGCCTTCGTCCGCCGCGTAGAAGCCATAGGCGATCCGCATGGCTGTGGACTTGCCGGCGCCGTTCTCGCCCACGATGGCGTGGATCGTCCCTGGCTCCACGCGCAGGCTGACGCGGTCGTTCGCCACCACGTCGCCGAAGCGCTTCGTGATGTTGCGCAGCTCGATCATGGAGCCGGGGGCGCCATCGCGTCGGTCACCTTGATCTGGCCGCGGATGATCTTCTGCTTGGCGGCCTCGACCTCCCGGATCACCTCCGGAGGGATCAGCTTCGCGTTGTACTGGTCCACCGCATAGCCGATCCCGTCGTTTTCGAGGCCGTACACGTGGACGCCGCCCTGGAAGCGGTTGCCGACCCGGTCGCGCACGATCTGGTAGACGGCGTTGTCGACGCGCTTGACCATGCTGGTGAGCACGTAGCCGGGCTTGACCCAGTTCTGGTTCGAGTCGACGCCGATGACGAGCTTGCCGCGCTGCTCCGCGGCGTCGAAGGCGCCGAGCCCCGAGTTGCCGGCGGCGGCGAAGATCACGTCCGCGCCCTTGCCGATCTGGGCGATCGACAGCTCCTTGCCCTTGCCCGGGTTGTTCCATGCCGCATCGGTCACCCCGACGTAGTTCTGGATGACGCGGATGCCCGGGTTCACGGCGCGCGCGCCCTCCTCGTAGCCGGTCTCGAACTTGTGGATCAAGGGGATGTCCATGCCGCCGACGAACCCTATCACGCCGGTCTTCGACTTGCGGGCGGCGATCATGCCGACGAGGTAGCTGCCCTCGTGCTCCTTGAAGATCAGGGAAGCGACGTTGGGAAGCTGGCTGACCCCGTCGACGATGGCGAAGTCGAGATCCGGGTAGTCGCGGGCCACCTGCTCGACGATCGGGGTCTGCGAGAAGCCGACGCCGATCACGAGATCGTAGCCGCGCTCCGCGAAGGCGCGCAGAGCCGGCTCGACGGAGTTCGGATCGCCCGGCTCGGCGTCGCGCAGGACGATCGGGAAATCCTGCTCCGCCCGCTTGACGCCCTTCCAGGCCGCGGCGTTGAACGAGCGGTCGTCCTTGCCTCCGGCATCGAAGACGATGCCGACGTGCACCTTCGCCTCGTCGCGCGCGGACCGGCCCCGCGACTGGCAGGAGCCTGCCAGCCCGAGCGAGCAGCAGAGAAGAAAGAGGAGCGCGCGATTTCTCACGATGACCGGAGGCTATCGGAGATGGAGCGGCAAAGGCAAGGACGAGCCCCCGCGGAACGATCTGGCCCCTCCCTTGCTGGCCTCTTCCTTGCAGTTACCTCGATTGTAGTTTGTTCGTCCGTCCCTCCGAAGCACCTCGGAGTCCCTGGAACCTGGCCATCAACCTAGAGGAGGCACTGCATGAGAGACGACGAGAAGAACCGAGACGAAGCCGCGCGCGCCGCCGGCGTAACCGCCGGCACGGCGGCCCTGGAGCGCGAGGTCCACGACTCCAACCCCGATCCGGTGACCGGCGAGCCCGGCGCTCATCCGGTGGGCACCGGCGTCGGCGCGGCGAGCGGCGGCACGGTCGGCGCCGTGATCGGCGGCGCGGTGGGCGGTCCGCTGGGCGCCATGGTCGGCGCGGCCGTGGGCGGCATCGCCGGCGGCCTGGCCGGCAAGGGGATCTCCGAGTCGGTGAACCCGACGGAGGAGGACGCCTTCTGGCGCGACCACTACAGCACGCGGCCCTATGCCTCGGGCCGCACCTACGACCAGCTCCAGCCCGCCTACCGGCACGGCTGGGAGGCGCGCACCCGCTACGAGAACCGGAGCTGGAACGACGTCGAGCCCGACCTCGAGCGCGACTGGACCCAGCGTCACGGCGCCTCGGGCCTGGCCTGGAACGACGCCAGGCATGCCACCCGCGACGCCTGGGACCGGATCACCAACCGGTACAGCGGCAGCGAAGGATCCGGCCTGCACTCGGACGTGGGCAACACCACCGGCTATGAGGGCACCAGCTTCACCGGCGCCGCCAATTCGCCGGCGGGCTCCGTTTCGAGCGGCATGACGTCGATCGGCCATGGCGCGACCGAGGGGGCGACCGCGACCGGCACGACCACCGGCGCCGGCACCACGCTGAACAGCCCGGCGGGCAGCCATCTGACGGGCAGCGGCGGCACCATGACCGCCGGCAGCATCGCCACCGGCACGGCGGCCAGCGGCCTGGCGGGCGGCACGCCCAGCACGATCACCGGCTGGTCCTCCGAGGACAACTACTGGCGGAACAACTACTCGTCCCGCCCGTATGCCTCGGGCCGCAGCTACGACGACCTCAGCCCCGCCTACCGCTACGGCTACGACTCCGCGAACCAGTACCGCGGCCGGAGCTGGAACGAGGCGGAAAGCGACCTCGAGCGCGGCTGGGAGAAGGCCAAGGGCACTTCCCGCAGCGCCTGGCAGGACGTCAAGGACGCCGTCCGCGACGCCTGGCACCGGGTCGAGCGGGCCGCCCCCGGCGACGCCGACCGCGACGGCCGATAAGCCACCCCGCCCGGGGTGCACGGATGTGCCCCGGGCTTTTTCGTGGGCCGGAACCCCCTCCCCTACCCTCCCCCGCTTCGCGGGAGAGGGAGCCGCCACCCTCCCCTGAGTCTCATGATGTCGTGGTGGGCGGGGGACCCCCTCTCCC
>JBJMGZ010000517.1:0-3678 GCA_045807605.1 Thermoanaerobaculia bacterium
GCCATCCGCGCCTGGAGCAACACTTCGTGGATCTTCTTCGAGTCAGCCTCCTGGAGCATGTCCCGGAACTGCTCGAACACCCGCTCGTTGCTGTAGATCAGCCCTTCGAGACGGTTCTTGAGCGTCAGCAGCTCCCGCTTCTGGAGGTCGGCCTGCGACTGCGCGCTCGCCTCGTCCACGAGCTGCTTGACCTCGTCCTCGGAGAGGCCGCCCGCGGGAGTGATCTGGATGCTCTGCGACTGGTTCGTGGTCATGTCCCGCGCCGACACATTCACAATACCGTTCGAATCGATCGCGAACGTGACCTCGATCTGCGGCACGCCGCGCGGCGCCGGCGGGATGCCCACCAGCTCGAAGCGGCCCAGCGACTTGTTCTCGGCCGCGATCTGCCGCTCCCCCTGGAGCACGTGCACCTCCACGATGTCCTGGTTGTCCACCACCGTGGTGAAGATCTGGGTGTTCTTCGTCGGGATCGTCGAGTTGCGGTCGATGAGGCGCGTGAACAGGCCGCCCTGCGTCTCGACGCCGAGCGAGAGCGGCGTCACGTCGAGCAGCACCAGGTCCTTGATGTCACCGCGCAGGATGCCGCCCTGCACCGCGGCGCCCATGGCCACCACCTCGTCCGGGTTGATCTCGCGGTTCGGCTTGCGGCCGAAGATGCGCTCGACCGTCTGCATGACCATGGGCGTGCGCGTCTGGCCGCCGACGAGCAGCACCTCCTGGATCTGGTCGGCGCGGATGCCCGCCTGCCTGAGCGCGTCCTGGCAGGGTCCCTCGGTGCGCTCCACGAGCTCGCGCACCAGGTCCTCGAACTGCTCGCGGCCGAGCGGGCGGGCGAGGTGCCGCGGGCCCGAACGATCGGCGGAGATGAAAGGCAGGTTGATCTGCGTCGTGTCGGCGCTCGAAAGCTCGCACTTGGCGCGCTCGGCCGCCTCCTTCAGGCGCTGCAGGGCCATGCGGTCGCCGCGCAGGTCGATCCCGGTCTCCTGCTGGAAGCCCGCGATCAGCCAGTCCATGATGCGCTGGTCGAAGTCCTCCCCGCCGAGGTAGGTGTCGCCGGCGGTGGAGCGCACCTCGAAGATCCCCTGGGAGAGCTGCAGGATCGAGATGTCGAACGTGCCGCCCCCGAGGTCGTAGACGGCGATGGTGCCGCCCGCCTGCTCGCCCTGGTCGAGGCCGTAGGCGAGCGCCGCGGCCGTGGGCTCGTTGATGATGCGCAGGACCTCCAGGCCGGCGACCTTGCCCGCATCCTTGGTGGCCTGGCGCTGCGAGTCGTTGAAATAGGCCGGGACGGTGATGACCGCCTCGGCGACGGGCTCGCCCAGCGCCTCCTCCACGAACTCCTTGATCTCGCGCAGCACCTGGGCCGAGATCTCCTCCGGGCTGTACTGCCGGTCGCGGATCTCGACCTTGAGGTCGCCGTTGGACGCCTGCGCGAGCGTGTAGGGGAGCACCTCGCGGGCGCGGGCGACCTGGGGGTCGGAGAACTTGCGGCCGATCAGGCGCTTGACCGCGAAGATCGTGTTCTCCGGGTTGGTGATCGCCTGGCGCTTGGCGATCTGGCCGACGAGGCGGTCCCCCTCCTCGGCGAAGGCGACGATCGAAGGCGTGGTGCGGCTGCCCTCGCGGTTCGCCAGCACGCGGGGCGCGGTGCCCTCCACGATGGCCACGCAGGAGTTTGTGGTGCCAAGGTCGATGCCGAGGATCTTGCTCAACGGGAGAACCTCACCGGTCGTTTAAAGCAAAGCTGGCGGGTATTGTACGCGGAAAAAGCAGGGACACACGGACTTGCACGGACGGCCGTGCAGGTCCGTGTTCGTCCGTGTGTCCGTGCGCTACACTCCCTCCACCGCCGGCTTCGTCTCCGACGGCACGGCCACCTTGACCATGGTCGGCCGGAGCAGCCGGTCGTGGAGCCGGTAGCCGCGCCGCAGCTCGCCGACCACGGTGGGCGTCTTGACCGTGGGGTCCTCCTCGCGCTGCACCGCTTCGTGGAGAGCGGGATCGAACGGCTGGTTGAGCGCCTCGATCTCCTGCACTCCCAGGCGCCGCAGCAGCTCCTGCATCTGGCGGTGGATCATCTCGACGCCGCGCTTCAGGTCGTCGGCCGAACCGGCCGCGGAAAGCGCCAGCCCCAGGTTGTCCACGACCTCCAGGAAGTCGCGCAGGGGCTCCAGGAGGGCGTACTTGCGGGTCTCCTGGCGCTCGCGCTCCGAGCGCTTGCGGAAGTTGTCGAAGTCGGCCAGCGTGCGCATGGAGCGGTCGCGCAGGTCCGCGATCTCGCGCCGCAGCTTCGCGACCTCCTCCTCGTCGGTATCCTCGTCCGTCCTCTCGGCAGTCATGCCGGTGGTCCCCTGCTCGACCCCTTCGACGGCCGCCACGGCTTCGCGCATGGCGGCGTCGAGGTCCTCGGTCTGTCCGTCCAGGTCGAGGGCGACCGCCTCGTCCTCACCCATGTTCTTGTCGTCGTCTGCCATCGCCGTCTCCTGCTCTCTCTCGATTATCGTGTGCCCGGACCGGAGAAGCTCTGGGCGAGCGCCCGGCTCAGGGTCTCGCCCAGGAAGTCCACCAGCGGGATGATCTTCTGGTACTCCATGCGCGACGGTCCGAAGATCCCCAGCGTGCCGAGGGTGCGGTCGCCGACGCCGTAGGACTTGGCGACCAGGCTGAAGCCCAGCTCGGACGTCAGGTCGCTGTCCTCCCCGATGATGACACGGACGCCGCCGCCGAGGAGGCACTGGTTCAGCAGGCTGACCAGCCGCGCCTTGTCATGGAAGGTCTCGAACATGCGGCGCACGCGGTGGAGGTCGGCCAGCTCGGGCTGGGTCAGGAGGGAGGTGGTGCCCTCCACGACCACGTCGGGCCCCTGGTCCATGTCGAGGCCGCGGCGCGCCAGCTCCAGGGTGGTGGCGAGCCAGCGGTCCATCTGGGCGCGCTCCTCGGCCATGCGGCGCAGCAGGCGCTCGCGGATCTGGCGCAGCGTCTGCCCCGCGAAGCTCTCGGTCAGGTAGTTCGAGATCCGCACCAGCTCCTCGCGCGGCACGGCCTCCTCGGTCTCGATGACCTTGTTCTCGACGAACCCGCTGGTGGAGACCACGACGCACAGCACCCGGTTGCCGGACAGCGGCACGAACTCCACGGCCTTGAGGACCGTGTCGCCCCAGGTGGGCGTGAGCACGATCCCGACCTGGTTCGAGAGCTCCGACAGCAGGTGGGAGGTCACCTCCACGAGCTGGTCGGCGTCCGAGGGGACGCCCTTCATGTTGTCCTCGATGTAGCGCCGCTCCTTCGGGGAGATGGACTGCGTCTCCATCATGGTCTGGATGAAGAGGTGGTACGCGGCCCGGGTGGGCACGCGCCCCGCCGACGTGTGCGGCTGCGCCAGGAACCCCCACTCCTCCAGATCGGCCATGACGTTGCGGATGCTCGCCGCGGACAGCCCGAGCTGCCCATGCTTCGCGACCGACCGCGAGCTCACGGGCTCCGCGGTCAGGATGTACGTCAGGATGACGTCCTTGAGGATCTCGCGGTCGCGCGCCGACAAGGCGGTGGGGTTCGTGGGTTCCATGGCTCGAAGTTAGCACTCTCACTGCGAGAGTGCTAAGAGAGGATAGCCGGAGGGGCATGGCTTGTCAAGCCAGGGAAGGGGTAAGGGGCTGTGTTCTATATAGATACCGT
>JBJMGZ010000518.1:0-4663 GCA_045807605.1 Thermoanaerobaculia bacterium
CCTCGGCCATGGGCGCACCTCCGCCCGGAATGCGTGTGCAAGGCGGCTGCCATGGCGACCCGTCAGCGACAGATTGACAGGCCGGAAGGCGCGGGAGAAGATCTCTTTTCGCCCGTATCCTGGGAGGAGGGGTTATGAAAGAGGTGTTCAAAGACGTCGAGGCGCGCATGAAGCACGCCCTGGATCATTTCCACAACGAGCTCAAGCATCTGCGGACCGGCCGTGCGTCGATCGCGCTCCTGGACGGCGTCATGGTGGAGTACTACGGCACGCCGATGCCGATCAACCAGCTCGCCACGCTCTCCGTGGCCGACGCCAGCATGATCGTGGCCCAGCCCTTCGATCCGGGCCAGATCTCCGCCATCGAGCGCGCCATCATGAAGTCGGACCTGGGGCTCAACCCCTCGTCGGACGGCCGCATGATCCGCATCCCCGTGCCGCAGCTCACCGAGGAGCGGCGCAAGGAGATCGTCAAGAAGGCCCACGATCTGGCCGAGCACGCCCGCAACGCCGTCCGCGCGGTCCGCCGCGAAGGCAACGAGAAGCTCAAGAAGAAGGAAAAGGACAAGGAGATCAGCCAGGACGACGAGCGCCGCGGCCTGGACGAGGTCCAGAAGCTCCACGACCAGTTCATCGGCGAGATCAACACCTCCCTGCACAAGAAAGAGCAGCAGATCATGGAAGTGTGATGCCCCCTCCCGGATTGATCCCATGCCCTCTCTCCCCAGCCCTCTCCCCCACGGGGGAGAGGGAGCCCTCCCACCCTCGGTCAGGGTCATGTTTCTCTACGGCTATCATCCCATCCGCGAAGCGCTGAGGCACCGGCCGCAGGAGGTCCTCCGCGTCTTCGTAAGCTCCAGCCGGACGGGGAAGCGCCGGGAAGAGGTCGAGGACCTCTGCCGGCGCCATCACGTCTCTCTCGAGATCGTCCCTGAAAAGGTCCTCTCCGAGCGCGCCGGGCCGGCCCACAACGGCATGGCCGCGGAAGTGCGGGAGAGCGCGGCGGCTCCGGCGGCCACGGCCGGTACCGATCCCGACCTGGTCGTGCTCCTGGAGGACGTGCAGGACCCGCGCAACCTCGGCGCGGTGCTGCGGGTCTGCGAGGGCGCCGGCGTCGGCCGCGTGCTCATCCGCGACCGCGGCTCGGCGCCGGTCTCCCCGACCGTGGCCAAGACCTCCGCCGGCGCCAGCGAGTGGCTGGAGATCGAGCGCATCCCCAATACCGCCGCCGAGGTCGAGCGCCTCAAGAAACAGGGCTGGTGGGTCTACGGCACGGATGCCGAGGGCGAGCCCCCCTGGGACCTCGACCTCACCGGCAAGGTGCTCATCCTCCTCGGCGGCGAGGAGAAGGGGCTCCGCGCCCGCTCCCGCCAGATCTGCGACCGCATGATCGGCCTCCCCATGCGCGGACGCGTCGGCTCTCTCAACATCTCCACCGCCGCCGCCGCCATCCTCTACGAAGCCGTCCGCCAGCGTACCGGAAGCTGATTCGATTCCCTCTTGCTCTGCGCGCAGCGCTGTGGCAGGATGGTCAAATCTCGCCGAGAGATTTTGTCTTAAATTGTAGTCGTTGCTTTTTGCTTGGGATGTAACGAACCTCGGTGTCACAACGCCAAAGAGGTGGCAAACGTCCAACGGGAAGGAGGATTGGTATGAAGAAGCTGTCGAGTATTTTCATGGGGGTGATCGCTGTGCTGGCGATCGGAGGGCCGGCGGCCTGGGCAGGCGCGGCCAGGATGAGCGTCGATCCGGGGCGGGTGCAGTGGGATGCGCAGGTGGAGTATGAGCGCGCGGTCCTGACCGTCTCCATGCCGGGTGGAGAGGTGGTCCGCCAGGAGTTCGACGCCACGCAGACGCCGGTCTTCGAGCTGGCGGCGGGCGCCAAGGACGGCGCGTACACCTACGAGCTGCGGCTGGTGCCGCGGATCGACGCGTCGCTGCGCAAGAGCCTGGCCGAGGCGCGCAAGAGCGGCGACGAGGCCGCGATCGCGAAGCTGCGGGCCGAGCTGCCTGAGAGCTCCGTGGTCTCCGGAGCGTTCATGGTCCAGGCCGGCACGATCGTGACGCCCGAGGGCACGGAGCCTCAGGGCAAAAAGGGTCCGAAGGCGGCGACGTCGGCCGGCTCCGTGGGTGTGATCACGGCGGCCGACCAGGTCATCCCGGACGACCTGATCGTCCAGGGAAGCGAGTGCGTCGGCTTCGACTGCGTCAACAACGAGAGCTTCGGCTTCGACACGATCCGGTTGAAGGAGAACAGCACCCGGATCAAGTTCGAGGACACCAGCACCGGGAGCTTCCCCTCCAACGACTGGCAGCTCACCGCCAATGACTCCGCCAGCGGCGGCGCCAACAAGTTCTCCATCGAGGACATCACCGGCTCCAAGGTCCCCTTCACCATCACGGCGGGGGCCGCGACCAACTCCATCTTCGTCGACAGCACCGGCCGGCTCGGCCTCCGGACTTCCACGCCGGTCCTCGACGTCCACATCAGCACCAGCAACACCCCGGCCATCCGGCTGGAGCAGACCAACGCCGGCGGCTTCACGGCCCAGACCTGGGACATCGCCGGCAACGAGGCCAACTTCTTCGTCCGTGACGTGACCGGCGGCTCGCGCCTGCCGTTCCGCATCCGGCCCGGCGCGCCGACGAGCTCGATCGACATCAGCGCCGACGGCGACGTGGGCATCGGCACGGCCAGCCCTGATTTCCAGCTCCACGTGAGCAGCGATGCCGCCGAGGACGCGGTCGTCGGTCTCGGACCCGATCCGGGCGGCACCACGGGCTTCAACTTCGGCTACGGTGGCTTCAGCTTCTCCGGTGACGCCTTCCTGAACGCCAAGGGGACCGTCTCCGGCAACCACCCGTCGCTCCGCTTCCTCACCAACACCACGGACCGGATGATCGTCACCAGCACCGGCAGCGTGGGCATCGGCACGACCTCCCCGAGCGCAAGGCTTCACGTCAGCGGCGGCAACATTCAGGTGACCGGCGGCTCGTTCGTCGACGATGGTGTAACACTGAGCGCTCCGGACTACGTCTTCGAGCCAGGCTATGAGCTGATGCCACTCGCTGAGCTGGATGCCTTCGTCAAGGAGAACCGGCACCTGCCCGGAGTCCCGAGCGCGAGCGACATCAAGCAGAAGGGGCTCAACCTCAGCCAGTTCCAGATGAAGCTGCTCGAAAAGGTCGAGGAGCTGACGCTGCACATGCTCGCCCAGAAGAAGGAAGTGGACGAGCTGCGCGCCGCCAATGCCGCCCTCGCGGCCAAGTTGCAGGAGGCCGCAGGCTCGCCGTCCAACTAAAACGCGAACCGGTCCGGGTTCCCAAAGGGGCGGCCTTCGCGGGCCGCCCCTTTTCTCTTTCAGCGGTTCATTCTCACGAGCAGCGTGAGCTCGTAGAGAGGATAGTCGTGCAGCAGGGCCACCGCCCTGGAGTAGCGGGTCTTGCAGTGGTCGAAGAGGAAGAGCGGGTCGGCATAGTACAGGTCGGGCCGGCGCCGCTCCGGATCGGAGTAGAGCGAGAGCACGTTGAAGGCGAAGCCCCGGGACGCGAGTCGGGCGAGACGCTCGATCGTCTCCAGCACGTACTCCCGCCAAGCCTCTTCCGGCGTGTCGAGCTTGACGTTGAAGATGCCGCTTGCCACCGCATAGTCCGCGGCCGGCAGCTCGGCTTCGCTGCCGACGAAAGCGGCATCCGTTCCGCCGTGAAGCTGCCGCGCCGCCGCGACCATCTCGGCCGAGATGTCGAGTCCCGTGTAGCGGAAGGGGACACCACGCTCCCGCAGGTAGGGCACCAGCGCGCCGTAGCCGCAGCCGTAGTCGATCACCGAGACCGTCTCGCTCCCTCGCCCCTCCCAGATCTTCGCCAACTGGTCGAAGCGCAGCCGCTGCGACTCCTCCGAGCTCCAGTCCACGCCCCGCGGCGTGGCACCATGGCGGTCGAGCGCCGAGGTGTAGTAGCTCCCCACCTTGGAGAGAAGGTCGTCGCGGTTCATGTCCGGGCGCAGAGGAGATGGCGGCGCGCGTCGCTGCCGGTGTTGAACAGCAGGTCCACGATGCTCACGTGGTGGTCGAACGGCGGATGGAGCTGCTCGTACTCCGGGTAGCCCGAGTAGTCGAAGTACTCGACCCGGATGCCGCGCTCCGCGAACGGCTCCGGTTCCAGATAGGCCCTGGCCGCCGGCCCCGAGATGTAGACCTCGGCTCCGGCCTGCGAGCAGATCTCGGCCAGTCTCTCGCTCGGCCCATCCGCTCCACTGGTGGGGTACTCCCACGACCAGCGCAGCGGCGTGCCGATGCCGAGCTGGCCGCAGAGCGCGGCGAGGAACCGCCGGTTGATCTCGCTGAGCCGGGTCTCCCGGCAGCCGAGGTACAGCTCTTCGAGGAGCGGCGCCGTCTCGCGGAAGCAGCGCGCCCGGCCGTAGGTCGCGGCGAGCGCGCGCCAGTGCCTGACGTTCCACTCCGGGTCGCTGGCCTCGATCTCGCGGATCGGCGCGAGGTAGCGGCCCTTGACCGCGACCGGGATGGTCAGCCAGACCGTCCCGTCCCGCGTCTTGATCCGGTTGCGGTTGCGCCAGTCCCGGCGGGTGTACTGCACCTCGTCGTAGAGCACGAGCTCGTCGGCGGCAGCGATCAGGTCGAAGTACCCCTTCCAGGGGATGTAG
>JBJMGZ010000519.1:0-5745 GCA_045807605.1 Thermoanaerobaculia bacterium
CGCGGCCTTCGACCTCTTTCAGGATGAGCTCGGCTGGGCCCTCGCCGTGGTCCGGGAGGGCCGGCTGGCCTGGCTCGGCCACACTCCGGACCGCGAGGGCGCCGAGAGGTCCCGGTCGCGCTGGTGGCCGGCCGCGGTCCACGATCCCGAGGCTCCGCCCCTTCCCGAGGTCCGGCGCCAGCTCGGCGAGTACCTGGCCGGCCGGCGCCGCGATTTCGACCTGCCTCTCGACCCCCGGGGGACCGAGTTCCAGCGCCTCTGCTGGCAGGCCCTCCAGGCGATCCCCTACGGCGAGACCCGCTCCTATGGCCAGCAGGCCCGCACCGTCGGGCGCCCCGAGGCGGCCCGGGCGGTCGGGATGGCCAACCACGACAACCCCATCGGCGTGATCATCCCCTGTCACCGGGTGATCGGCGCCAACGGCTCCCTCACCGGCTACGCCGGCGGTCTGGACATGAAGCGGAAGCTTCTGGAGCTGGAAGGGGTCATTCCGCGGTCGCTGGACCTTCAGTGATGTAGGGGAGGGGTTTACCCCCTCCCGGGCGGGGGCAAGCCCCGCCCCTACATAAAGCTGGTGTCCTTGAGGTCCTTTTGTATTAAGATCAGGCCCCCTACCAAGGGCAAATTATGGACCTCGACCGGCTGCTGAAGTTCATGACCGATAAAGGTGCGTCGGATCTTCATCTGAAGCCGACCCGGCCGCCTTTGCTGCGCATCACGGGCAGGCTCATGCCTCTGGAGAGCGAGCCGCTCAAGCCCGAGGACCTGAACGAGATGCTCCAGGCGATCCTCACGCCGCGCCAGAAGGCGAAGCTGGAGGAGAAGCTCTCGGTCGACATCGGCTACGGCGTGCGCGGCCTCGCCCGGTTCCGCGGCAACATCTACATGCAGCGCGGCACGATCGCGGCGTCGTTCCGCCGCATCCCGTACCAGATCAAGAGCATCGACGACCTCGAGCTGCCGCCGGTGCTGCTCGACTTCGCCGACATGCCCATGGGCCTGGTGCTGGTCACCGGCCCGACCGGCAGCGGCAAGTCCACCACGCTCGCGGCGCTGATCCGCTACATCTCCATGCGGCGGCCGGTGCACGTGATCACCATCGAAGACCCGATGGAGTTCCTGTTCACGGACGACGTGGCGTCGATCTCCCAGCGCGAGGTGGGGACCGACACGACCAGCTTCTCCGAGGCGCTGCGCAATGCCATGCGCCAGGACCCCGACGTCATCATGGTGGGCGAGATGCGCGACCTGGAGACCATCTCGACCGTGATCACCGCGGCCGAGACCGGCCACCTCGTGTTCTCGACCCTGCACACGAACAGCGCGCCGCAGACCGTCGACCGCATCCTCGACGCGTTCCCGTCCGAGCAGCAGGGGCAGATCCGCACGCAGCTCGCCCAGGTGCTCAAGGGCGTGGTCACCATGAAGCTGGTGGAGCGCCAGGACAAGCCCGGCCTCGTCGCCGCGCTGGAGATCATGCGCGCCTCCCCGAAGATCTGCAGCATGATCGAGAAGGGGGAGACCAGCGGCCTCCACGAGGAGCTGGAATCCTCGGTGACCTACTACCGGATGCAGTCGATGAACCAGTCGCTGCTGGCGCTCCTGGCCCACGGGACGATCTCGTACCCCGAGGCCATGCGCCAGTCGTCCGATCCCGAAGACCTGTCCCTGAAGCTCCGCAGGATGTTCCCCAACATCGAGGAGCGCGGAGGCGATATGCCGACCACGTCCGACTTCGCCGCCATCGTCGAGCTCCAGCAGTTCAAGCGGCTGTTCGAGGAGCAGGAAGAGAAGACCCGCATCCGCCTGGAGGAGAAGGAGGAGCAGATCGCCGGCCTCCATGTCGCCCTCCGGCAGCGCGACGAGCAGATGGAGGAGGTCAAGGCCCGCCTCCAGGAGCTGGCCCAGGAGCGCGAGCGCCTGCGCGGCGACTACAACCGCCTGCGCCAGGAAGCCCAGGAGAAGATCGACAAGCTCATGGAGCGCATCAAGGAGCTCAACCAGAAGCTCATGGGCGGCGGCGACGCAAGCGCCGGCGAGCGCAAGAGCGGCATGTTCCGGTAGGCGGCAACCGCAATGTAGGGGCGGGGCTTGCCCCCGCCCGGGAGGGGGTAAACCCCTCCCCTACATCACACTTTCGGCATCCTGAGCAGCGCCACCGCTTCCTCTTTGGTGCGCACCCTCCCGTCAACCTGGGCGGCGAGCACCGCGTCGAGCGCGCGCCCCACTTCCCTTCCCGGCGGAATTCCAAGAATCTGCTGCACCTCCGCTCCCCCGAGGAGGCGCGGCGGATCGATCAGGGTGGCGCCCTCCCTCCGCGCGAGATCGACCAGGGGAGCGAGGGCGGGCCGCCAGGGGCGCCCGTGGGCCGCGGCGCGCGTGGAGAGGAAGGCGGCTGCCGTGGGCCAGAGCTCTCCCGCCCGGTGGAGGAAGCGCCGGCGGCCGATCTCGTCCTCGGGGAGGGCGGGCAGCTCCAGCAGGCGGGCGATGTCCGCGGCCGTGGAGCGGGTGAGATAGCCGGCATCGCGGAAGCGCTCCAGGGCGCGCGGCTCCGGGAGGTTCGCGAAGAGCGAAGCCAGGCGGGCGATCCGGGCGTCCACCCCCCCGGCGATATCGGCCACGTGGGGAGCCCGGCCGCGGAGCTCGCGGACTGCGTCGGGGAGGGCTCCCACCTCGGCCAGCGCGAGGCCGGGCCGTCCGGGCTCGCCGGGCCGGCCGAGCCAGAGGCCGGGGTAGAGGTCCAGCTCCAGGAGGAGAGTGAGACCGCGGGCCGCGTCCGGATGGTCGAAGAGCAGGTTCAGCTCGTCGCGCACCCGCTCGGCCGCCACCTCGGACAGCCCCGCCGCCGATCGCCGCGCGAGGAGGAGGGTGTCCGGCTCGGCCGTGAACCCAGGCAGGCGCAGGAGCAGGCGCGGCAGGCGGAGCACCCGCAGCGGATCGCCCGCGAAGCTCTCGCCCGTGGTGGCGCGGAGCACCCGCCTTCCGAGATCGCCGAGACCGTTGAAGGGATCGGAGACCTCCTGCGTCCGTAGGTCGAAGGCGAACGAGTTGACCGTGAAGTCGCGGCGGGCGAGATCCTGGTGGAGCGAGGTGCCGGCGCGGTCCCAGATGTCCACCACCACCTCCTCTCCGACCAGGCGGTAGGCGGCGAACTCCTTGCCGCCGAGGAGGACGAGCCGCGCCGGCAGGGTCTCCGCGAGGCGCTCGGAGATCTCCCTGCCGCGTCCCGAGACCACGGCGTCGAAGTCGTGGACCGGCAGCCCGAGGGCGCGATCGCGGAGGACTCCGCCGACCAGGTGGAGCTCGACCCCCTCCGATGCGTCGATCAGGGCGCGCACGGCGGGCTGGTGGAGGAGGAGGCGGAAGGAGTGGAGGGGCATGGGACCGGATGCTACACTGCCGCATGGCCCGCAGGCTCGCCATCGTCCTCCTCCTCGTTGCAGCCCTCCTCTTCCCGCAGATCGCCTCCCCTCAGGACCCCAGGCTCGCCGACCAGTTCGGCGAGGAGATCACCGTCTCGCTGATCTCGATGACCGTCCGCGCCGTGGATGGCCGGGGGCGGCCGATCACCGGGCTCGGGCCCGAGGACTTCCGCGTGCGGGTGGGGAAGAAGGAGGTGCCGGTGGTGGGAGTCGACTGGTTCTCTTCGGCCGAGCCCGCTCCGCCCGTTCCGCCCGCTCCAGTCGCCGTCGAGGATGCGGCCGCCGAACCCCAACCGGCGGGCAAGCTGGTGGTCTTCTGGGTCCAGGCCGATCTCGAGCCGACGCGGATCAGCGGCCAGCTCCGGCTGCGGCCCTACACCGAGGAGCTGCTCGAGACGATCCACCCGGCCGACCGCATGGCGGTGATCTCCTTCGACTCCCATCTCCGTCTGCGGCAGGACTTCACGCGCGACCGCGAGGCCGTGTATGCCGCGATCGACCGCGGGATGCTGTTCGGCGACTCGGAGATGGGGGCGGGCAGCGGCGAGGTCTCCCTGGCGGGCTCGTTCGACTTCGAGGCCGCGGTCGCAGCGGCGTCTCCCGAGCGCGGCCTGGAGCTCACGGCCGAGGCCCTCGCGGAGCTGCCGGGAGAGAAGATCATCATCTATCTGGGATGGGGGATGGGGCGCTTCGGCTCCTTCGGCGTGCAGATGACGCCCGCGTTCTACCCGGCCGTGCGCGCGCTGCGCCGCGCCAACATCCCGGTGTTCGTCCTCGACGTCACGAGCGCCGACTACCACTCGCTGGAGGTCGGCCTCGAAGCCGTGGCCCACGCCACCGGCGGCACCTACCAGAAGACCAACGTGCTCGCCGGGCTCGCCACCGACTTCCTCGCCAATGCCATCTCCGGCCATTACGTCGTCACGATCGACCCCGAGAGCGTCTCCAAGGGCGGCCCGGTCACCGTCGAGCTGCGCAACCGGAAGGGCTCCGTCATCACCCGGCCCGTGACCCTGCGGTAAGCCAGCACAAGGAATTGTGCGAAATTCGATTGCCTTCCCTGCGGGATGGAGGCTAAACTGTCACTTCAGGGCCATGGCACTAAACATCGAAGAAGTAAGGAAAATCGCCGCTCTCGCCCGACTCCGTTTCCAACCGGAGGAGGAGGCCGTCCTCGTCGCCCAGCTCGGCAGGATCGTGGACTACATCGATCAGCTCCAGCGCTACGAGACCGGCACGGAAGAGGACACGGCCGAAGGCGCCCGGGAGGCCGAGGATCGCATGCACGAGTGCCTGCCCCGCGAGCAGTTCCTCGCCAACGCCCCGGCCGCCCTGGACGGCTTCCTGCTCGTGCCCGAGGTGAAAGGCTCCGATGAGTGAGCTCTGGGAGCTCTCCGCGGAGGAGACCGCCCGCCGGGTGCGCTCCCGCGAGGTGTCGGCCGTGGACGTGCTCGAGTCGGCGCTGGAGCGCACCGCTCGCGTCGAGCCGCTGATCCATGCCTGGCTGGAGCTGTTCGAGGACGAGGCCCGCGAGCGCGCGGCGGAGATCGATCGACGGGTTGGGGAAGGTGACCCGACCGGCCCTCTGGCCGGAGTGACGATCGCCCTCAAGGACAACCTCAACGTGGCCGGATGGCCGCTCACCTGCGCCTCGAAGATCCTCTCCGGCTACGTGGCCCCGTACACCGCGACCGCGGTCCGGCAGCTGATCGACGCGGGCGCCGTGATCCTCGGCCGCGCCAACATGGACGAATTCGCCATGGGCTCGTCGTGCGAGAGCTCGGCGTACCAGGTCACCCGCAATCCGTGGGACCTCGCCACCGTGCCGGGCGGCTCGAGCGGCGGTCCGGCCGCCGCGGTCGCCGCCGGCAGCGCGGTCCTGGGCATCGGCTCGGACACCGGCGGCTCGGTGCGCCAGCCCGCCGCGCTCTGCGGCCTGGTCGGGGTCAAGCCCACCTGGGGACGGGTCTCGCGCTACGGTCTCGTGGCTTTCGCGTCGTCCACCGACCAGATCGGACCGCTCGCCCGCGACGTGCGCGACGCGGCCCTCGCGACCGGCATCCTGGCCGGTCCCGATCCCAACGACTCCACCTGCTCGACCCGGCCGGCCGAGGACTATCTCGCCCGCATCGAGGAGGGAATCCGGGGGCTGCGGGTCGGGGTCATCAAGGAGATCGACGCCTCGACCTTCGATCCCGCGAGCGGCAGGGTCTGGCGCGAGGCCCTGGAGCGCCTCCAGGCCGCGGGCGCGGAGCTGGTGGAGGTCTCGGTGCCCAGCCTGGACGCGGCCATCGCGGTCTACTACGTGATCGCCATGTCCGAG
>JBJMGZ010000520.1:0-6203 GCA_045807605.1 Thermoanaerobaculia bacterium
GGGAGAGGGGGAACGTAGCTCAGGCTACCTTGCCAACCACGACAAGGATGTAGGGGCGGGGCTTGCCCCCGCCCGGGAGGGGGCGAGCCCCTCCCCTACAAAAGAAACGTTCATCGCCACAGAGCGTCGCCTGCGTTCCCCCTCTCCCGGGGGGAGGGTGGCAGGGAGACGGGAGAGGGGGACAGGGGGTGAGGTCAAACAAAATGGCCCCGCCTTGCGGCGGGGCCTTGTGCTTCCGTGGAGGTTGCGTCCCTTACGGGATGGTGAGGATGACCACGGCCGCGAGCCGGTCGGTGACCTGGCCCTCGGTGGTGATCCGGCTCGGGTCGATCCCGTGCCGCGTGACGAGGTAGTTCTTCACTGCCTCGGCGCGCTGCTCGGCAACCCGCTGGTTGGCCGACTGCGAGCCGCTCGAGCCGTCGGCATAGCCGATGACCTGAGCCGTCGCGTCGCTGTCCTGCTTCATCCGCAGGGCCACTTCGTCCAGCTTGGCCTTGCAGATGTTGCTCGTCCTGGCGCTGCCCGGGGTGAAGTCGCACGTCACCTCCATCCGCTCAGGCGCCGGAGGAGCCGGCGGCGGAGGCGGCGGCGGCGGCGGCGGAGGCGGCGGAGGCGCGGGCGCCTCGACCGGGGGCGGCGGGGGCGGCGGCGGCGGCGGGATGACCTCCTCTTCCTCCCGGAACATCCGGGGGAAGAGCGTCAGGCCGAGAAGACCGCCGAGCGGGCAGTGCTCGTCGATGTCGCTGAGCTGCATCAGATCGGTGCGCAGCGCGAAGTTGAGAGCCCAGTTGCCGTCGCCGAGCCAGAGACGGCCGCCGGTGGTGAGGTCGACGGCATCGTCGTAGCCGACGTCGCCGCCGCTGTAGAAGGTGCCGGCCACCTCGGTGATCCAGTCGAAGCGGTCGCTGATGCCGGCGGCATAACCGATGCCGGCATGGAGCTCTTCGGAGATGTCCACATTGTCGTCGTCGCCCGGATCGCGGTAGCCGACGTCGAAGACCCAGTTGGCGCGGCTCCAGCCGAGGCCGGCGCCGAAGCCGACGTCGTCGGAGGCCACGTCCTCATCGCCGGTCGGCAGCTCGGCGAAGAGGTTCAGGGCCAGCTTCGTCCCTTCCTCGCCGCGGTTGCCGATCAGCCGGAACTTCGTGCCCAGGCGGGCGTTGCCGATGCCGCTCGCATCCGCATCGTCGTTGTCGAAGAACAGGTCGTCGTCATCGATCTCCAGGTCGTCGTACGGCACGCTGAGGCTCATCTCCCAGCGGTCCGTGATGCCGTAGCCGAGGCTGGCGCTGATCCGGTTCCAGTCGAGGCTGATGTCGTTCTCCGGCTCGAAGTCCTTGAACTCCAGGATGCGGTCCCAGTTGTTGTAATAGAGACCGAAGGACCACCCGCCCTGGGGCAGGGTTTCCCCGCTGAGCAGGGTGAAGAGCCCTGTCTCGCCTGTCACGGTAGGCCCGTTTGCCTCCTCTCCTGCCGACGCCAGCATGGGCCAAAGGCCCACAAGCGCCACCAACACCAACACATTGAGTTTTCTCATGCGTTCTCCTCCGGCCTGTGAGAGCCTTGGAAACGGCAGAGGACCCCTTCTGGGGCCGGCCTCTGCGGAATTTGCCCTGCTTTCCGTGGAACGCTCCTCCTCCACGGCGTGCCGTCCTGCCAAGCCGGGGACCGAAGAAGAGCGGATTCAGCGGTACGACTTGACGGAGACACGCGCCTCCACACCCCCATCTCCTTTCAAAGCTTGTGCCACGATACCGGAAAGGAAGAACCGGTACTTCCTCAGGTTGAAGGACGATTCGAACCCGATGCCGGCATCGGGGATATACTCACCAAAATCCGTGTAAATGTCTCTTTCCAAACCTACATTCCCGATTCCGCCGTACAGGATCCAGTACCAGTTCGACCAGTTGAGCTTCAGGAACCTGCGGTCCTGGCCGAGGAACCAGGGAAAGAAGTACTCCCAGGTGGTATGGATTTCCTCCGTGCCCCGCAGCTTCTCGTCCACCCCCTTGAGGTTTTCGCGGCCGTCGAGCCGGAAGAACTCGCCGAGCGGGATGGCCAGCAGGTCGAACTCGTCGAACGGCTCCGGCAGATCCCTGCGGTCGCGCTCGCCGCTGCGCAGGAACGAGCCGGCGTGCAGCCGGCCCACCAGGAAGGTGCGCTCGGAGACGTCGAACCTCTTCAGCACCTCGGTCTCCAGCTTGAGGTAGTCGAAGTCGCCGATGCCGAGGTCGAAGCTCGAGGTGAGCGCGCCCGTGAAGCCGAAGCCTCCCGGGCCGATCTCGCGGAAGGCCGTGAACAGGCGCTCGCTGCGCGCCCGGGTCTCGCCGACGATCGCGTTGGAGCGGGCGTCCTCGGGCGTGCCGAGCTGATAGCCGAAGCGCACGTAGGTGTTCGTCCGGCCGAGCCGCAGGATCCTCGCCACCTCCTCCTTGTTGCTGCTGATCCGGTCGAGCTCCGCCAGCAGGAAGGTCCGCTGCTGGAAGCTGTGCGGCCACTGGAGCAGCAGCAGCGTGCCGCGCACCCGGTCGAAGTCGCTGCTGAAATCCTTGACATCCTCGAACTCGATCGCATCGAACACCGTGAACTGGGTGACGCGCTGGAAGCCATAGTACCGGTATCTCAGAAAGGCCGAAATGTCACCCTTGATGAAATTGTACTTCACCTGGCCTTCGAAGAAGACCTTGTTGATCAGGCGGTTCACCCGCAGGTCGAGATCGCCTTCGGGGAAGTAGACGTCGAGCCGCGGCAGATAGCGCTCGCTCTGCGGCTTGGGCCGGGGCTCTTCGTCCTCGGCCGGGGCGGGCGGCGGCGGGGTCGCTTCGGGAGCCGGGGTGGGCTCAGGCTCCTGGCCCCGCAGCGGAAGGGTGTTCAGCACCAGCAGGAAGAGGGCCGCGGAGAGGGTGCGTCGCATGCGCGGGATTCTATCCCGCGGACTACGCCCCCAGAAGCTGCGCGATCCGCTCGAGGAAGGCCTTGCTCTGGTGGGGGCCGAGGGAGGCGGAGACCACCTTCTCCTCGGCGCGGACGAGGTCGAGGATGGCTTCGACGCCGCGGCCGGCGTCCATCTCGGCCTTGCTCATGCGGAAGGGGACCTCGAGCTCCATCTGCCGCGGGTGGCCGGAGAGGATGCCGCGCGCCTGCTGGTGGATGTTCTCGGCCATCTGGTGCAGGTCCTGCGAGGTCATGGCGCGCAGCCGGTCGGTGCCCAGGCGGCTCAGGTCCTCGTTGAGCGAGACCAGGCCGGAGGTGATCAGGCCGTAGAGCAGCTTGCAGACCTCGAACGGGCTCATGTCCAGGCCGACCGCGATCTCCTCGATGGAGCGGCGCTCGTCGACCTTGCAGATCAGCCCCCACTCCTGCGGCGTGAGCGAGACCGACGTGGTCGCCGCCTGGTTCGTGAACACCGGCACCAGGCGGGTGGAGGGGATGCGCTTCGAGAGCACCTGCCACTCGTCGATGCGGCGCGCCGCCTCCATCAGGAGGTTGGTGTTCGACTTCTGGATGGTGGTGAGCTGCGTCTCGGTGCCGGGCGTGAAGACGAACTCGCCCTCGGGCCAGATGGCCAGCTCGTAGACCGCCTCCTCCCCCTGCAGGTCGCCGACGTGGGCATGCACGATGTGGCCGCCGCGCAGGTAGATCTCCCCCGTGGAGTCGCCGTCGCGCCGCAGCTCGAACACACCCGTCTTCCCCGACACGGAGACGAGCTGGATGATGTCGGGAAGAGGTAGCTCCTTGAGAGATCCCTGGAATGCCATGTTTTATCGGCTCGCCGCCCCAGTGCTCTGAGAGACGGAGATTATAGTCACATCCCCTCAGGAGAGCACAACCTGGTCCCGCAGACGGTCGAGGAGGAGGCGCTGGGCGCAGCAGAGAGCCACGGCCAGCGCATCGGTGGCGTCGCTCGCCCAGCCGTCCCCACGGGCGGCGAGCAGCAGCCGCACCATGCGCGCCACCTGCTCCTTGTCGGCCCGGCCGTTGCCGGTGACCGCGGACTTGACCTCGGCCGGCGTGTACTCCCGGATCTCCAGGCCGCGCCCGGCGAGCACCGCGAGCAGCACCCCGCGCGCCTCGGCGAGCACGATCAGCGACCGGCTGTTCATCCCATGGAAGGGGGTCTCCAGCACGGCGAGGTCGGGCCGGCAGCGGTCGAGCAGCTCGCCGAGGCAGGCCGAGAGATGGGCCAGGCGGGCAGGGACGGCGAGCGCCTTCGGGCAGGAGAGCCGCCCGGCCTCCACCGCCCGCAGCGCGGAGCCGTGCCTCTCGACCAGCCCGAAGCCGGTGTGGAGGCTGCCCGGATCGAGGCCGAGGATCAGCAAGACCGATCCCCTAGGCCAGAACGCTCTCGTCGATGTCGACGTTGGCCCAGACCTTCTGGACGTCCTCGTGGTCGTCCAGGGCTTCGAGCAGGCGCAGGACCTGGTTGATGCGGTCGGCCGGGACCTCGACCGTGGTCTGGGGGATCATCGCCAGCTCCTTGGCGGCGAGCGGAACGTTGCGGGCCTCCAGCGCCTCCTGGACCGTGTTGAAGTCCTCGGGCGCGGTGTAGAGCTCGTAACGGTCCTCCTCGGAGGAGAAGTCGTCGACGCCCAGCTCCAGGGCGAGCTCCATGAGCTGCTCCTCGGTCATTCCCTTCTGCTCGACCGAGAACCAGCCGCGGCGCTTGAACATCCAGGCGACGCTGCCGGCCTCGGCCAGGCTGCCGCCGTGGCGGGTGAAGAGGTGGCGGACCTCGGCCGTGGTGCGGTTGCGGTTGTCGGTCGCGGCCTCGACGAGCACGGCCACTCCGCCGGTGCCGTAGCCCTCGTAGATGACCTCTTCATAGGTCTCGCCCTCGAGCTCGCCCGTGCCCTTCTTGATGGCGCGGTCGATGTTGTCGCCGGGGACGCTGTTCGAGCGCGCCTCCAGGAGGGCGGTGCGCAGCCGGGGGTTGCCCTTGGGATCGCCGCCGCCCATCCTGGCCGCGACCGTGATCTCCTTGAGGATCTTCGAGAACAGCTTGCCGCGGCGCGCGTCCGTCGCCGCCTTCTTGTGCTTGATCGTGCTCCACTTGCTATGGCCTGACATGGGGCTGCGATTCTACACCGGTGCGGTAAATCTCTCAAAAATCAGGCGCTTGGATGCCCCGCTCATTGACTCCGGAGCATGGGAGTGTTAGAAAGGCTTGTCTTTCGCAGGAGAGTCCCCCAATGTCCTCGATCCTCGTCGTCGAGCCCGAGCCTCGGTACAGCGAGCGGATTCATGCCGCTCTGGGCGCTGACGGCTGGAGGATCCACCTGGTCGATTCCGAGGCGGCCCTGCAGGCCGCGGCGACCGAGCAGCCGGACCTGATCCTGGTCAGCGCCGAGGTGCCGAACGCGGAGAACCTCGCGAACCTGTTCGGCCGGCGGGCCGGAGGCCCCGGCGTCGTCGGCCTGCTCCCCGAGAGCGAGACCGGGCTGTGGGCCGAGATCGGGGCCGACGACCACCTGAGCAAGCCGTTCACGGACCAGGAGCTGCGCCAGATCGTGCTGCGCAACGTCCGCAAGGGGAACGGACCGGCGCCCGCCCAGGCCGCAGCCAAGGCCCCGGTGATGCTCACCTCGCACGACATCTTCGGCGACGTCCTCGCCGAGGTGGAGGCCGACTCTCCCGGCGAGACCGCGCCCTTCGTGGCCCCGGCTCCGCCGCCGATGCCCCCGCGGCCGGCGCCGGTCGCTCCCCCCCCGCTCCGGGACGACGACGAGATCAACCGCAAGCTGGAGCAGACGCTCTCGGGCGTCTTCGGGCCGGCCGCCGACAGGCCGCGCCCGGCCGCCCCGGCACCGGCACAGCCTCCGAAGCCAGCCTCGCCGGCCGCTCCGCCCCCTCCCCGGCGGGCCGAGCCCGGCTCCGACGTGGACGCCCTGCTGAGCCGGACGCTCTCGACGCTGGAGCTCGGCCGGCCCAAACCCGCGGCTCCTCCTGCCGTTGCGCCCCAAGCCGCGCCCGCTCCGCCGCCGCCGGCGCCTCCCAGGGGGCGCAACACGGGAGCGATCGGCCTCGCCGCGCTCGAGGAGATGGCCCGGCCCACCCGCCGGCCCGAGCCCCCGGCTCCCGCGCCCGCTCCGGCCGTGACGGTCCCGAAGCCCGTCCCGATCCCTCCGCCGGCTCCCCCTCCCCCCCCGGTCGAGGAGGTCCTGCCGGAGCCCGAGCCGATCCCCCTGGCGGCGGAGCCGCTCGTC
>JBJMGZ010000521.1:0-5553 GCA_045807605.1 Thermoanaerobaculia bacterium
CCCCCGGTGGAGCCCCCCCCCGGCGCGTCTCTACAGTCGCGGAAGGACATCTGTGGAGGCAGGGTTTGTCTACCGCGACCGTTTCCCTACAAACCGCGCCAGCTCCCGCAGCGGCTCGCCCTTGCGCCCCAGCGGCCCCAGCGATTCCTCGGCGAAACCGAGCAGCTCGGCTTCGAGCGCCTGGGCGCCCTCGACGCCGAGGAGCTTCACGAAGGTGACCTTGCCGGCGTCCTGGCCCACGTCCTTGCCGGTCTCCTCGGGCGTGCCCAGCACGTCCAGCAGGTCGTCGGAGATCTGGAAGGCGAGCCCCAGGTTCTTGGCGAAGCGGGCCACGACCTCGAGATCCTTGCGCTTCGCGTCCGCGGCCATGGCCCCGAGCTCGCCGGCGGCCATGAAGAGCGCGCCGGTCTTGTGGCTGTGGATGTACTCCAGGAGCTCCAGGTTCATCTCCTCGGGCCGCGAGAGCAGGTCGAGCGCCTGCCCGCCGATCAGGCCGCCGCTGCCGATCGCGGCAGCCAGGTGGTGGACCATGTCCTCGGCGGTGTAGCGGCGCAGCGAAAGACGATGGGCGCACTCCGCGACCAGGGAGTACGCGCGGTTGAGCAGGGCGAGCGCGGCCAGGAGCGCCACGCTCTCCCCGAACTGGAGGTGGACGGTGGGACGGCCGCGGCGCAGGCTCGCGTCGTCCATCGACGGCAGGTCGTCCAGGATCAGCGAGCAGGCGTGCACCATCTCTACGGAGCACGCGAGGTCGAGCACGGTATTGGATTCGGAGGAGCGGGCGCCGAACAGGTCGGCGACCACGAGCGTGAGCACCGGCCGGATCCGCTTGCCGGGCCCGGTCAGCGCGTAGCGCATGGCCTGGTGGACCGCCTCCGGACGGGCGTCGGGGCCGGCCAGCAGCTCGGGCAGCCGGCGGTTCACCCGCCCGGCGAGCTCCGCGAGCCCGCCGGCCAGCCCGCGGGGGCGCGCGCCTTCGTCAGGCGCCTCAGGCGCCTCAGGCGAACGACGCGACCGCTTCGTCCTCGGTATCGTAAACGTCAAAGACCGTGATGAGCTGAGTGATGGTCAGGATGTCGTTGATCTTGGGCGGCAGGTTCGCCAGCTTGATCTTGGCGCCGCGGTTCGTGGCGCTGGTGTAGGAGCTGACCAGCTCGCCGACGCCCGACGAATCGATGGTGCTGACGTCCTTCAGGTTCAGGAGCAGCTTCTGGGCCCCGCCGCCGAGCACCCGGTGGACGGCGTCGCGCAGCGCCTCCTCGGCCGCGCCGATGGTGATCTTCCCCTTGAGGTCCAGAATGGTGACGTCGTTTCGCTTCCTCTCGTTGATCGCCATGGGTATGGTTCCCCTCCTCGTAAGATCCGGCGTCAGGACCCGTGACTGTCCTGGTTGGCAGAGCCGGCGACCTTCTTGCGCAAGGTCACGATGGTGCCGCCGCCCGGCCGGGGTCCGTAGTGTATGTCGTCCATGAAGCTCTTCATATAGAAGATGCCGCGTCCGTTCGGCTTGAGCAGGTTCTCGGGCGCCAGGGGGTCCCGGAGCTGGTCCGGATCGAAGCCGACCCCCTCGTCCTCGACCTGGATCACCACGTCGCCCCCCTCCAGGAACAGGTCCACGTGGACCTGCTTGCCCGGGTCCTGCGCGTTGCCGTGCTTGATGGCGTTCGCCACCGCCTCGCGCACCGCCACGTCCACCCAGTGGCGCGTGTCCTCGTCAATGCCGAGGCGCTCCAGGGAATCGCGGAGCACGACCTGGACCAGCTCGATGTTCTCGAAACGGCTCCCGACATCCAGATGGAAGTGGCGTTGTTCGGGCATCTCTTCTCGCGCGGAGTCTAGCAGAAGATCCCCGGGGTCTCAGACGGGGGCTGCCGGGATTCAGTTCCCGGCCCCGGCCTTCTCCATGTACTTGAGCGCGGCCGGGATGATGAACAGGAGCTGCACCGCGTCGAACAGGGTATGGGCGGCGATCGCCGGCCAGATGTTCTGCCGCCAGCGCACCAGGAAGGCGTAGATCAGCGACAGGGTGCCGATCCCTATCAGCATGAACGGCTGCCCGTACGAGAAGTGGGCGAAGACGAAGAGCAGGGTGGAGAGGAAGATCCCGATGCGCGGCTGCAGGAAGCCGCGGAAGAACGTCTCCTCCACGACCCCGGCCGACAGGCTGATCAGGATGCGCACGCCGACCGGCAGCGCCACGATCCAGGGGATCAGGGCCGGCGGCTGCTTGGGCAGGGAGTCCTCCCCGCCGAGCGCCATGATCAGCAGCCCGATCGCGATCACCACGGCCAGCACCGCGCCCCAGGAGCCGACCCCGACCAGGACCCCGATGCCGATCTCGCGCGGCAGGTCCGGCGCCACGAACCCGAACTGCTCCTGGAACCGGCGGAGAAGCGGGACGGGAGGGGGGGCTGGAGCCGGAGCCGGCCTTACCTCAATGCTGTTCGCTTCAGGCGCTAATGTAGGGGCGGGGCTTGCCCCCGCCCGGGAGGGGGCGAGCCCCTCCCCTACATCGAGAGACCTTACGCGAACGGTATCGGGCCTCACCCCTGCGAATCCGAGCAGGAACCAGGAGACGATCGTCAGGACCAGCAGAAAATGGAGGAGGAATAGCTGCGGCGTGGTGAGCTGGCTCAGGTCCCGCTCGACCGGCTCTCCCGCCCCGCCGCCGCTGGCGAGCGAGGCGAAGGCGCCGATCCAGAGGACCAGGGCCACCAGCGCCCATGCCGTCACGCGGCGCCAGGGCTCCCGGAAGCCGGGCGGGAGCAAGCCCCGCGCCTCGCACATGCGGTCCATGAAGAAGGCCACGGAGAGGGCCAGGAAGGCCGTGAGGGCCCAGCTCAAGTCTTCGCCTTCGCCCGGTAGCTGCGCAACACCATCGTCGCCGTGTTCACCCTCTGGATCTTCCGGTTGCGCACCTGGATGGCCTGGATGTCGTCGAGGGGGGCCTGGTCGCCGCGCAGGTCGCGCAGGTGGCGCTCGAGCTCGAAGGCGAGCTGATCCAGGTCGGACCGGGTCAGGCTCTTGAAGGAGCGCTCCGTGATCATGACGAACCCCTCGGCGATATCCCGCGCCATGGACCAGGCACTGCCTCCGGGGAAGCTCATCGAGGGGGATCATAGCATCGTGATATCATCCGTCCGCGGTTTGCCCGGCCGTAACCCATTGCGCCCCAAACGACTACGAGCTCCCATAGGAGGACCCCCCCTTGAGCCGCTTCCCAGGCGTCGATTTTCTGGATGTCGATACGCTCCTCACCGAAGAGGAGCGGATGGTGCGCGACACGATCCGCGCGTTCGTCGATGACAAGGTCAAGCCGATCATCGAGGAGTGCCACCGCGACGGCCGCACCCCCGTCGAGCTCGTCCCCGAGATGGGCGCCCTCAACCTGTTCGGCGCGAGCATCTCGGAGTACGGCCTTCCCGGCCTCGGCGGCGTCGCCTACGGCCTCATCATGCAGGAGCTGGAGCGCGGCGACTCCGGCCTGCGCAGCTTCGTCTCGGTGCAGAGCTCGCTCGTCATGTACCCGATCTACGAGTTCGGGTCCCAGGAGCAGAAGGACAGATGGATCCCGCGCCTCGCCACCGGCGAGGCCATCGGCTGCTTCGGCCTGACCGAGCCCGACTTCGGGTCGAACCCCGGCGGCATGCGCACCTTCGCGAAGAAGGCCGGCAACGAGTGGGTGCTCAACGGCTCCAAGCAGTGGATCACCAACGGCACGCTCGCCGACGTGGCCGTGGTCTGGGCCAAGACCGAAGATGGAGTGCGCGGCTTCCTGGTCGAGAAGGGCACCCCCGGGTACACCTCGTCCGACCAGCACGGCAAGTTTTCGCTGCGCGCCTCGACCACCTCGGAGCTCGGCTTCCACGACTGCCGCATCCCCGCGGACGCCATCCTGCCGAAGACCACCGGCCTCAAGAACGCCCTGATGTGCTTGAACCAGGCGCGCTACGGCATCGCCTGGGGCGGCATCGGATCGGCGATGGAGACGTACCACACCGCCTTGAACTACGCCAAGGAGCGCATCCAGTTCAACGGCCAGCCGATCGCCAGCCACCAGCTCGTGCAGGAGAAGCTGGCGTGGATGATCACCGAGATCTCCAAGGGACAGCTCCTGTCGATCCAGATCGGCCGCCTCAAGGAGGCCGGCCGGCTCAAGCACTTCCACATCTCGATGGGCAAGCGCAACAACGTCTGGGTGGCGCGCGAGTGCGCGAAGCTCGCCCGCGAGATCCTGGGGGCCAACGGCATCGTGGACGACTACCCGGTCATCCGCCACATGCTCAACATCGAGTCGGTCTACACCTACGAGGGGACGCACGACATCCACGGCCTGATCATCGGCGAGGCGGTCACCGGCATCCCGTCGTTCAACGCCCCGGAACGGGCCGAGAAGCCGGCGAAGCCCACCCCGGCAGAGACCGCCGCGGTCGGAGCGGCGCGCTGATGTCGCTCGACCACCTGCTGGAGCAGGAGTTCCTCCGCGTCACCGAGCAGGCGGCCATCGCCGCGGCCCGCACCATGGGCCGCGGCGACCGCCGCCCCTCCGACCAGGTCGCGGTCGAGGCCATGCGGCTGGAGATGGACAACCTGCCCATGGACGGCCGCATCGTGATCGGCGAGGGCGAGCGCGACAAGGCGCCCATGCTCTACGTCGGCGAGGCGGTCGGCAAGCTGCGCGGCCAGGACGGCGCCGCGGCCGTGGACATCGCCGTCGATCCGCTGGAGGGGACCAACCTCTGCGCCACGGGCGCGCCCGACGCCATCGCCGTCCTTGCCGCTTCCGAGCGCGGCGGCCTGCTCTACGCGCCCGACGTCTACATGGACAAGATCGTCGTGGGTCCGACCGCCCGGGGCAGCGTCCACATCGACGCCCCGGTCGCCGAGAACCTGCGCAACATCGCCGCCGCCTTCGGCCGCCAGGTGAAGGACCTCACCGTGGTGGTGCTCGACCGCGACCGTCACCAGCAGCTCATCGAGGACATCCGCGCGGCCGGCGCGCGCATCCGCCTGATCGGGGACGGCGACCTCTCGGCCGGCATCTCGGCCGCGGTGCGCGGCACCGGGGTGCACGCGGTGATGGGGATCGGCGGCGCGCCCGAGGGGGTGATCACCGCCGCGGCCATGCGCTGCCTGGGCGGCGAGATCCAGGCGCGGCTCAAGGCCACGAACGACGAGCAGGCCGCGCGCCTCAAGGAGCTCGGCTTCCACGACGTGAACCGGATCTACAAGACCGAGGACCTCGCGCCGGGCGAGGAGATCCTCTTCAGCTCCACCGGCGTGACCGACGGCGAGCTGCTGCGCGGCGTCCGCTTCTTCGGCGGCGGCTCGCGCACCTCCAGCCTCTTCATGTCCCTGTCGCGCAAGATCATCCGCTTCATCGATACCATCCACCGCGAGCAGGTGACCACGCCTGTCCGCTTCATCTGACCCTTCATCAGATCCGCTTTTATCAGATCAGATGATCAAGCCCGACCACTGGATCCGCCGCTGGGGGCAGAGCGGCGGCGTCACCCCCTTCGCGGAGGACCAGGTCAACTCGGCGAGCTACGA
>JBJMGZ010000522.1:0-6718 GCA_045807605.1 Thermoanaerobaculia bacterium
AGCGCCGGCTTGCGGACCCGCGGGAGGAGGAAGGGCCGCTTCAGGTAGAGCCAGGCAAACGAGAGCGCGCGCCTCATGCCGGTCGGCTCCGCACGAAGGACTCGACCCGGCGGGCGCCGGCCCGCAGCTCGCGCAGGTAGGCGAGGCGGTAGCGCCAGTCCCTCCTCAGGCTCTGGACGAGGAGAGGGCCGGCGCCGTGCGGGAAGGCATAGCGGGGGCCGTCCGCGAAGAGCCGGTCGTGCAGCCTCTTGAGCACCAGGTTGCCGAGATAGCCGCGCCAGAAGTAGCGGCTGCGATGGCACATGCGTACCAGGGCGCGCCGGCCCAGCCACTCGGCCGAACGGCGCGACAGGGTGATGCCGCGGAAGCGGGCCAGCTCGCCGGTGCGGTAGAGGTGGAGCAGCTCGACCTTCCAGCCGGCCTCGACCACGGCGCGGGTCGCGAGGTCGCCGGTGTCGTGGCGCACCCAGCGGTGCTCGGGCACGGCCGGATCGGGGTGCTCGATGGCCGGGAAGAAGCCGTCCGGCAGGCTCTTCAGGGCCTCGCGGTAGGCCGCGACCTTCATGACCACGGCGAAGGTGCCGTGGCTGACGACCTCATCGCGCGAGGCGCAGGAGACCGCTCCCACGTCCGGCCGTTTCAGCTCCTCGCGCACGCGCGGCCAGAGATCCGGCGCGATCCAGAAGACGTCGGTGTCCACGAAGGCGAGGTAGGGGGTCTCGACCCGGGCCAGGGCGTCGTTGTAGGCCTCGTGGAAATCGCGCCGGGAGGCCGCCCGCCGGAGGACCGTCGCGCCGGGGAGCCAGCGCGGGTCCACCACGTGCTCGTCGGAGTCCTGGAAGACCTCGATCGCGGCCTCGTCCGCCGGGAAGGAGCGGCGGATGCAGGCGTGCCAGAGCCTCGCGAGGTCGGGATAGATGGTGGAGGTGAAGACGGTGACGAGCTTCGCGGATGGAGAGCGGAGTGATGTAGGGGAGGGGTTTACCCCCTCCCGGGCGGGGGCAAGCCCCGCCCCTACATTCGGAGGGGTTGGGTTCACGGCCGTCTCCATGCCTCGGGGCGCAGGGCCGGCAGGGCGAAGTCGAGGCCCTCGTGGGCGGCGAGGCGCAGGATCGCCTGGTCCGAGCGGTCGAAGTAGGCGGCGAGGACGTCCTTGAGGTGGACGTCCATCACCTGCCCCAGCTCCCGGCGGACGGCCTCGGCCGTGACGCTCCCGCCGAGCGGCTCGCCGTCCGGGCCGGGCGCGAAGGGCTCGCGGAACAGCGCCTGGTAGAGAGCGCCGAGGAGCGCGTTGTCGTAGGCGCCCATGGCGAAGTAGCGCTTGCGGGAGACCAGCTCCTCGAACCCGCGCAGGTCCATGAGATGGCCGAAGACCTCGCGCGAGGCGCGGATCACGGTGGTGCCGTGGAAGTCGGCGATCCGCTCCTCGGCGTCCTCGGGATTGGCGTAGACGATCAGCCGCCCCTGCTCGCGCAGGCGCCGCGCGGCCACGTCCCCGGGCTGGCGGTTGACGGTGTTGCGGGCGTTGTCGAGATCCTCGTAGGCCGGGGCGAAGACCGGCTTCGGCAGGGCGCGGTAGGTGTCCGCCCGGCAGAGGAGAGCATAGACGCCGGGCTCGTCGCCGCGCCGCAGGAGGGAGGCCGCGGCCACCTTCGGGTCCGCGAAGCAGGCGAGCCAGGCCGCGGCCCAGTCCGCGTCGAGGAAGAAGAGATCGGCGTCGAGGAGGAACAGGTAGTCCGAATCGAGCGCCAGCGCGGCGTCGTAGAACTCCAGGAAATCGCGCACGCCCGGTCCGGGGGCTTCCAGGACGGCGCCGGGAAACCAGGCGGGATCGAACTCGTCCATGTGGGCGTCGCGGAAGATCACCACGTCGACCTGATGGCCGGCCCGCTCCAGGGCGGGGACGAGGTCGCGGGCCACGAAGCGGTACCAGAGGCGGGCGAGGTCCGGGTAGCGGTGCGGGCTGGCGACGAGGATGCGCGGCATGCGGAGCGTCCGGCGTCAGGGGTGGTCGGTGCGCGGGCGGTAGCGCCCGGTCCGGTCGAAGCCGCTCTCCCAGACGCCGTCCTTCCAGGTGCCGCCGAGGAAGACGCCGCCCCAGAACGTGCCGCCGCGGAACTCGCCGGAGCGGAAGACCACGCCCATGAGCGCGCCGGACTCGACCACGCCGCCGTCCCACTCGCACTCCAGGAGCACGGCGCCGCGGCAGACCGTGCCGGGGCCGAAGGCCTCCTTGTAGTAGAACTCGCCTTTTCCGAGGATGCGGTCGTGATCGCTCATCCGGAGCGGAATCTTACCAGTTGCCGTGCTAGCTTTTCCCCGATGCCTTCTCCGACCCGGACCGAGATGCGGGCGCTCGCCATGCGGCGCTCGGGCCATCACGCGGTGCTCAACTGGATCCTCCGGCAGGTCCGCGGGCCGGGCCGGTTCCTGAACGACTGCCGGCTCGATCCCGAGGGCAACGTGGTCGGCAACCGCTTCAGCCGCACCGTGAACCCGGCGGGCGACGGCGTGCCCGACGATCTCTGCCTCTGCAACTTCGAGGACCTCGGCGTCGAGGAGCTCGCCGCGCTCCTGGGCCGGGCGCGGAGCCGCGGGAGCGAGCGCGTGCTCCACCTGCTCGTGGTCCGCGATCCGTTCAACTGGGTCGCGAGCCGTCTCAAGGCCGAGCCCGGCCTGCCGCTCGCGGGTCTGGTGGAGCGCTGGAAGGGGCACGTGCGCGAGTGCCTGGGACGCACCCGGATTTTCCCGGACGCCGTGCCGGTCGACTTCCGCCGCTGGGTGGCCGACGCCGCCTACCGCGCCGGGCTGGCAACCGCGCTCGGCCTCGACTTCGACGACCGCGGCTTCCGCGAGGTCGAGCTGCCGGGGCTCTCCAGCTTCGACACGGGCCGCGTGCAGGAGGACAACTCGGTGGTCTTGGAGCGCTGGAAGGACTTCCGCGGCGACGAGGCCTGGCGCGCCGCGCTCGACGCCGAGGTGATCGAGCTGGCGGAGGCGTTCTTCGGCTTCACCCCTCTCCGCGATGGACAGGCCGGGGGCGCTTGAGCGCGCCCCCGGCCGCACGTCAAGTCGTGACCGGCGGACAGCCGGAGTTGGCCTGGTTCTGCCAGGTCGCGAGCTTCATCGACCAGACGAAGTCGGTGGAGATGGACGGCCCATTGGTGTTGAGGCCCCCGGTGGCCGTGCCGTAGAGGGAGGGCTGGAAGTTGCCGATGAAGCCGGTCGTGCACGGGCTGTTGGTGCATACCGGCAGCCGGTAGACTCTGGGCTTGTTCGACGGCTTCGAGCTTGTCGGGCAGTTCGTCACCGGGCCGATGCCGGCGTTGAAGTGGCAGGAGATGCACGACGAGGTGGGGCTCTGGGCCCCGCCGAGCACGCTCTGGGTCGAGCCGAAGTCGGTCTCGATGTGGTTGTTGGCCACCATCGTGTTCGTGCCGTTGAGCACCGGGACCACCTGGACGCCGATGAGCTTGAAGTTGGCGAACGGGGTGCCCTGGAGCATGGGCTGCACGATGGCGTTCAGCGCGCTCGCCGCCTGGGACACGGGGTCGCTGGGCAGCGGACCCGAGGGCGGCAGCGGCCCCTGGGTGCAGGGCGCGTTGGTGTACGAGGGGAAGCAGGTCGTCTGGCCGGCCGGGTAGAAGGTCTGCTGGCCGGTCACGATCGGCGTGAGGGTCGGGTTGTTGACGTACTCGAACGTCATCCAGAGCCAGTGCGACTTGGGGAACACCTTCCACAGCACGTGGAACCCGGTCATGCCGCCGGTCCCCGTGGACGCGCTGCAGTCGTCGGTGGTGCAGATCGGCCGCAGGAAGAGGCCCAGGCTGTTGGAGCTGATCTCCGCCGCGGTCGGCAGATACCAGGAGGACTTGACCTCGAAGGCGGTGGGGGGGAAGTCGATCGGCGTCTGGCCCGGCGGGAGGCCGGAGCTGCCCGGCTTCGTCGTGTTGTAGAACGCGACCTGCTGGTCGAGGTTGTAGAGCGATTGCTGGGGAGTCTGGAGGAAGGTGACCACGGAGGGGTTCAGCTTCACCTCGTAGAGGATGACCGACTGGTTCTGCTGGGTGTTGTTCTTATCCGGCAGCACGAACCCGGTCGCCTGGGTGTTCTCCGACAGGTCGTCGACGGTGTCCGTGTCGGTGTTCGGGTTGACGCTCCGCAGGGTGTGCGTGGTGGCGCCGCCGACGGTGCAGGAGCCCGGCGTGCCGCCGTTCGAGCAGTAGACCTCGGTCGATTCGAGCCAGGTCTCCCACACGACCGGGTTGGAGGCCTGCTGGCCGAAGGCAACGCCGGGGTTCGCGGTCATGGTCGGGCTGGTCCCCTGCGCCGCCCAGTTGAGGGCGATGAAGGTGCACCAGGCGGCCTGGGACAGCGTGTTGTAGTCGGAGATGAACTGGGTGGTCCCGCTCTGGTTCGTGGTGATGGCCTTGGCGATGGCGCCGAGGTCCGGCGGCTGGCTCAGATTGCAGAGGGTCAGCCCCGTGGTGGCAGCGGGTGCGGCGGCCTTCGATTTGCCTCCCTTCTGCTCGTCGGCCGACGGCGTCTTCGCGGCGAGGACCAGGAACAGCGCCAGGCAAGCCAGCAGCGTACCTCCCACCCTCCAGAGCTTCTTCGATCCAGACATTCGTCCTCCTCTCCTTGGAACGTGGCGGAGCGCGGCCCGAGGAAGGTTTTCCCTCGGCCGCGGGGCATCAACATCTCTATAGGTGGAGATAAGCTAGAGTCCATATCACCCGTTGTCAATCATGCGGCCACCCCGAGTCTCCATCCTGACGCCCGCCTACAACCGGGCCGACCTGCTGCCGCAGACGATCGACAGCGTGCTGCGCCAGTCCTTCCCCGATTTCGAGATGATCGTGGTGGACGACGGCTCGACCGACGGCACCCGCGGCGTGGTCGAGGGCTGCGGCGATCCGCGAGTCGTCTACGCCGGGCTGCCGCACCTGGGGAACCTCTCGAAGCTGCGCAACGCGGGCGTCGAGAGATCGCGCGGGGAGCTGGTCGCGTTCCTCGATTCCGACGATCTCTGGCACGAGGACAAGCTGCGCGTCCAGGTGGAGCTGCTCGACCGCCATCCCGAGGCCGGCTGGTCGTTCTGCGGCTACGAGTCGTTCGACGAGAACGGGCCGCTGCGCCGCAACGTGTATGGGGAAGAAGAGGAAGAGCTCCTCCTCGATTGGATCTTTCCGGCCGTGATCCGCGGGGGGATGACGATCTACACCTCCACGGTCGTCGCGCGCCGCGCGCTGCTCGCGGAGGCCGGGCCGTTCAACGAGGCGTTCCTGATCGCCGACTTCGAGCTCTTCACGCGGCTCGCGTTCCTGGGCAGGGCGGCGGTGCTGCGCCGGCCGCTGACCCGCATCCGCAAGCACGCGGGCAACTGCTCGTCCGACCTGGCGCGGGGGATCGACGGCTTCCGCGATGCGATCCACAGCGTGGAGAGCTTCCACGCCCGCGGCGCCATCTCGCGCGAGCTGCGCACCGAGATGCTCCTCAAGTACCGCTTCCGGCTCGGCAAGTACCTCCTGACCCGCGGCCGGCCCGCGGAGGCCCGCCGCGAGCTCCTCGCCTGCCTGCGCCTGCGCCCCTGGTTCCTGGCGGGCTGGACGCGCTATGCGCGCTCGTTCCTGACGCGATGAAGCTTGCGGAGGCCTGGTACCGGCCCATGGGGCTGCGCCTGCGGATCGAGAGCGACCGGCCCGAGCTGCTCGCCCTGGCCGAGGAGACGTTCCGCGGCTTCGGCCCCGCTCCGGAGGGCGCGGATGCCGATCTCACCTTCATCCTGGAGAGCGGTCCCGCGGAGGGGATACTCGGCGAGCCGCGCTTCGACCCGGTGAGCCGGAGGCAGACGGCCGGGTCCGCGGCGGAGCTGGCGGTGGAGGGGAGCGTCGCCCGGGGCCGGTTCTCGCCCGCGGCCTGGCAGAGCCCGGCGTTCCTGCGCCTCCACTTCCTGGAGCTCGCGCTCTACCTGCTGCTGCCCGGCCGCGGGTTCCTGGGCGTGCACGCCTCGGCCTGCGTCCGCCACGGCCGGGCCGCGCTGCTGCGCGCTCCGGGCGGCGGCGGCAAGACCACGCTCGCCTATGCCGCGGCCCGCGGCCGGTTCCAGGCGCTCGCCGAGGACGTGGTCTGGATCGCGCCGGACGGCGGAGTCTGGTGGGGCATGCCCTGGCGCTTCCGCCTGCGTCCGGACGCCGCCCGGCTCTTCCCCGAGCTGGCCGGCCAAGACGCCAATGTAGGGGCGGGGCTTGCCCCCGCCCGGGAGGGGGTAAACCCCTCCCCTACATCACGGAAGATCGAGGTGGACGTCGCGAACGCCGCGCCGAGCGCCCTGCCCGGCCCCGTGGTCCTGCTCCGGCGGCGGCCCGGCGGGCTCTCCCGCCTGGAGCCGATCGGCCCGGACGAGGCCCTCGCCCGCTGGGAGGAGGGCAGGGGAGGCAACGAGGGGGAGACCCCCGGCTATGCCGCCCGCGTCGGTTCGCTGCTCGCCGAGGGGGCCTATGCGCTGGAGGTCGGGGACGGCCCCGGCGGGCTCGACGGTGCGCTGGACTGTCTGGACGAGGCCCTTTCGGAAGCCAGCCGCAGGAACCCTTCGAGCGCCGCGACCGGTCCCTCCCAGGTGTAGCGGCCCGCCCACTCGCGGCCCGCGGCCGAGAGCCGGCGCCGCGCCTCGAAATCATTCAGAAGAGAGCGCACGGTCGCGAGCCAGAGATCCGGG
>JBJMGZ010000523.1:0-5370 GCA_045807605.1 Thermoanaerobaculia bacterium
CAGGTCCGTCTCAAGAAGCGGCACATCCAGTTCGCCTGGGGTCCGCTCGGCGGCGGAGAGATCCGCAACGTCGCGGCCATCGAGCTTGCGATCACGGCCGGGACCGGCGGCAAGGGCTATGTCCTGCTCGACGAGCTGACCCTCAAGCCGCTGCCGCCCGCGCATTCCTACGACCGCACGCCGCAGGTTTCCGCGGATGGGCTTTCTCTCGATTTTCGGGAGGACCGCGAGTACGGCGGATTGGTGATCGATTGGGGTGCCGGTCCTCATCCTTCCCGCTACGAGGTCCAGATCTCGGACGACGGCGCGGTCTGGAAGACGGTGCGCACGGTCGAAGGGAGCGACGGAGGGAAGGACTGGCTCTTCCTGCCGGAGACGGAGTCGCGCCATCTCCGCCTGCGGTTCCTCGAGGGTACGGGAAAGCCCGCGATCGGCGTGAAGCCGCTGGAATGGGCACCCACGCCGGACGCCTTCTTCGCCGAGATCGCGAAGGCTGCGCCGCGAGGCGCCTATCCCCGCTGGCTCGCGGGCGAGCAGGCATACTGGACGATCGTCGGAGTCCCGCGCGACACGGCCGAGGGCCTCTTCAACGAGGACGGCATGCTGGAGAGCGGCAAGGGCGGGTTCTCCGTCGAGCCCTTCCTGGAGAAGGACGGCCGGCTCCTCACCTGGAACAACGTGCGAGCGAAGCAGTCCCTCGCGGAAGGCTACCTGCCGATCCCCACGGTCACCTGGGAGAGCGGCACGCTGGTCCTGGACGTCACCGCCTTTGCCACGGGCGAGCCGGGCGCCTCGGTGCTGCGAGCGCGCTACCGGGTGCTCAACCGCGGCGCGGCGAAGGCCAGCCCGCGGCTCTTCCTGGCGATCCGTCCTTTCCAGGTCAATCCATCCTGGCAGTTCCTCGGCAATCCGCCCGGCGGAGTCGCTCCAATCCGGGAGATCGTCTTCGACGGCTCGGTCACGGTCGATGGCAAGAAGGTGACGACGAGCGTCCCGCCTTCGGCCTTCGGGGCCGCCACGTTCGACCAGGGCTCGATCGTCGAGCACCTGCGGAACCTGCCGAAGCGCACGAAAGTCTCCGATCCCTTCGGCCATGCCTCGGCAGCGCTCGCCTGGGACCTCGCCATACCGGGTGGAGAAGCGCGGGAGGTGGAGATCGCGATCCCGCTCCACGAAGCCATGGCTCCCGGGACGCTCGACGACGCCGTCCGCGCCTGGAAGTCCGAGCTGGACCGGGTCGAGATCCGGCTGCCCGTGGCCGAGGATCTCGTCCGCACCTACAAGAGCACGCTCGCGTACATCCTGATCAACCAGGACGGCCCGGGCATCCAGCCCGGCTCCCGCTCCTACGAGCGCTCCTGGATCCGCGACGGCGCTCTCACCGCCACGTCCCTGCTGCGCCTGGGGCACGAGGACGACGCAAGCGCCTTCCTCGCCTGGTACGCGCCCTTCCAATTTGAAAATGGAAAAGTTCCCTGCTGCGTGGACTATCGCGGCGCGGACCCCGTGCCGGAGAACGACAGCCACGGCGAGCTGCTCCACCTGGCCGCCCAGGTCTACCGCTTCACCGGCGACCGCGAGCTGCTCGCCAAGGTCTGGCCCCACGTCGAGAAAGCCGTGGGCTACATCGAGGATCTGCGCCGGCAGCGCCGCACCGACGCCTACAGGAACACCCCGTACTTCGGTCTGCTCCCGGAATCCATCAGCCACGAAGGCTACTCGGACAAGCCGGTCCACTCCTACTGGGACGACTTCTTCGCGCTCCGCGGCCTGAAGGATGCCGTCTGGCTTGCCGAAGCCCTGGGGAAGAACCCAGACTGGGCGCGCATCCGCGACGAATTCCGTACCGACCTCCTGGCCTCGATCCGGAGCACCATCGCGCTCCACAAGCTCGACTACCTGCCGGCCTCGGTGGAGAAGGGGGACTTCGATCCCACCTCGACCAGCATCGGCATCGCACCCGGCGGCGAGCTCGCCGATCTCCCGCAGGCCGAGCTGCACCGCACGTTCGAGAGGTACTACCAGGAGGCCATGGCCCGGAAGGGAGAGGCCTACACGCCCTACGAGCTGCGCACGATCCGCATCCTCCTGCGCCTCGGCTGGCGCGACCGCGCCCACGAGCTGCTGGATTTCTTCCTGAACGACCGACGTCCCGCGGCCTGGAATCAATGGGCCGAGGTGGTCTGGCGCGATCCGCGCACGCCGAAGTTCATCGGCGACATGCCCCACACCTGGGTCGGCTCGGAGTTCCTCCACTCCTTCCTCGATTTCTTCGCCTACGTCCGCGAGCCGGACGGTGCCTTGATCGTTGGAGACGGCCTCTTGCCGACCTGGAACGACGTGACCGTCCGCGGCCTCCGTACCGAATACGGTTTGCTGGATTTCTCGGTGACTCCGGAAGGGAACGGGGTGCGCTACCGGATTTCAGGACCCACCGTTCCTCCCGGCGGTATCATCGCGCGATGGCAAGGCAAGGAAGTCGTCGTCCGCGAACTGCCGGCCGAAGTGATCATCCGGCCGTAGTGCTCCTCGTTTTTGTTGCTCTCGTCGCGGCCGGCTGCGCTCCCGTTCTCCATTCGCCGTACCGCGAATTCGCGGCGGTGGACCGCCTCCTGGAGAGCTATGTCGAGCGCCACGCCTTTCCGGGAGGTGTCCTGGCGGTCGGCGATCGGGAAGGCCTGATCCACGTGCACCCCTTCGGCCGCCTCACCTACGACGCGGACGCCCGCTCGGTCACCGCCGCCACGATCTACGACCTTGCCAGCCTCACCAAGGTGGTGGCCACCACGACCATGGCGATGATCCTCGTCGACGAAGGGCGGCTCGACCTCGACCGGCCGGTGCGGGAGGGAGTCACGGTGCGCCACCTGCTCACGCACTCCTCGGGCCTCCCCGCCACGGCGCCGCTCTACCGGGAGATCCGCGGCAAGGCGGCCTACGTCGAGCGCATCCAGGCCATGGACCTGACCTATCCGCCCGGCAGCCGCTCCGAGTACAGCGATCTCGGCGTCATCCTTCTGGGAGAGATCCTGGAGCAGGTGGCGGGCCAGCCCCTGGAGACCTTCGTCCAGGAGCGGGTGCTCGGGCCGCTGGGAATGAAGGATACGATGTACCGGCCACCGCCCGGGCTCCTTCCCCGCATCGCGCCGACCGAATTCGATCCCTGGCGCGGGCGGCTCGTCCATGGCGAGGTCCACGACGAGAACGCCTTTGCCATGGGCGGCATCGCTCCCCACGCCGGGCTCTTCGGCACGGCTGGCGACCTGGCGCGCTTCGCGCAGATGCTCCTGAACGGCGGCATCGTCTCCCGGGAGACGATCGCGCTCTTCACCCGCAAAGCGGGCATTCCCGGTTCCGACCGCGCCCTCGGCTGGGACACGAAATCCGCCGAGGGCTCCTCGGCCGGCACACTCTTTTCGCCCAACTCCTTCGGCCACACCGGCTTCACCGGCACCTCGATCTGGATCGACCCGGAGCGCGGGCTCTACGTGATCCTGCTCACGAACCGGGTCCATCCGACGCGGGAGAACAATCTCATCCGCGAGGCGCGGCCAGCCGTGGCCGATGCGGTGGTCCGCGCCTACAGCCGGAGCTTCTGAAGGGGGGGAGATCACGGCCGGTAGCAGAGGCCGTTGCAGGTGTACGACCAGAACGTGCCGCAGCCGCCGTGCTGGTCGCAGTTGGCCATGAGGCCCACGCGGCGATCTAGCCCACGACGATGGCCTCGGAATCACCAAATCCCGCTGCCGATGCGAGGCCGTGGACATGTCCGTAACGGACACGCCAATCTCCGTATGCATAGACGAGCACCGCATGGCTGCGCTCGCGGATCCTCTGGCGCAGCCGGTCCGCGCGCTCAGCGGGAGCTTCAAGAAGCCGGCCGGGCATGACCAGGATGAGATCGTAGGAGCGTGACCACAGCCGTTCCTCGTCGTCGCCGAAGATGTCGCCCGTGAAAAAGTTCTCTGAGTAGGCCGGTAGCAGACGACGCGCATGATCGATTCGTTCCGCGATACCGTCGATGCCGTAGGGGACGGTCCCGGGACGCGCTTCGACGATCTTGCGCAGCAGAGCGCCGTTGCCGCATCCGAGATCGAGAATCGATCCGGAATCGAAACCGGCAGCCGCTGTGGCGGCCACGATTGCGCGGTGGGCCTCGTCCATGGCGTACCGCGAGGAGAATCCGTTGTCCAGATGGTACCAAGGAGGAGGCGTCTCCACGCGGCGGAGTGGATTTGCGAGGCCCCGATGGAAGACCGCACGGCCGCCGGTGGCGCGCAACGCGGGTGCACGGTACGGGAAGGCGAGCCCGGCAGCACCCTCCTCGGGATATGCGGAGCCGAGGCGCCGCACGACGCGCCGGCCGCGATGACGGTCCGTGCGTGTGACGAGCTTGATGATCGGCGTGCGGATCTCGGCGATGCCATGGCGTGAGGACCATTCTGCGGGCCACGACAACATCGTGCGCAGGTGGACGGACTCTTCGATGAAGCCGGCGTCATGCATGACCTGAAGCAGACGGCACCCGAGCTCGGCTGTTGCGGCGCAGTGGAAGCTGCACGGCAGGTGCGGCACAGCGCGTGCTCCGAGCCAGCGCAGGAGCGGATTCGCCTCGGCGGGGCCATCGACCTCGATGATCCCTTCCTCCTCCGAGTGACTCACCATGGCCCATGTCGTATCGACCGATTCCTGCTCGACCCAGTGTCGCTGGAAGAACGCTCGGCAGCAGGGCGGAAAGCCGAGAAGGGAGCCGATCGCCTCGTCGTCGCCGCTCTGGAACACTTCCCGGAATGCCAGGGCGTCTTCAGGTTCCGCGACGACGACCCGGACGTCGCACGGCTGTCCCGGCTCGAACGCGACGGGCGTCGCGCTGTAGGTACAACGTGCCACACCATGAAGCGCCAGCGGCAACGCGAGGAGGCCTCGGGCCGCTACGGTCTGCCCCAGCGTGGGCATCTGCGCCGCGGGGACGACCTGAAGCGCGGCACGGCGCAGTTGGCAGGCCACCGAGCGCCATTCGACCTCTTGCCACGCCTGCCCGATCGCACGCAGCCGCGGTCCCCAGACAGCGCGGGCCTCGTCGCTGACCCAGGCCAGGCGCGTAAAATCGGCGAGCCGTGTCGTCATCGGGTCACTCCTCCTTGCGCGCGTCCATTTGCGCCACGATCCGGGACAGCAATGGCTCCATCCCCTGGTTCTCCCCTCGCGCCCAGCCGTCGACGAGGGCTTCTTCAAGGAGCGGGCGGATGGGGTGCACGGACAGCTGCACGAGCCTCTCCTCGAGCATCCGCGCCTCGAGCCAGGCATAGATCTCAATCCACACATCGCAGAGCTCGGTCAGGTTACGCCAATAGTAATCGATCGCGGTGC
>JBJMGZ010000524.1:0-3825 GCA_045807605.1 Thermoanaerobaculia bacterium
TCCCGACTTGAAGGAAGAGAAGGTCCACGGGCAGCTCGGCCCGTTGCCTCTCGAACAAGCCTGGCGGGTTCTCCTGAATGCGGGAGGCCTCCTGACACACTTCGACGGCGAACGGGTGTTGGTTGCGAAGGCGCCCTCCGGCCAGCCGCGGCGGCTTGGAAGATCCTGGGCGCCCACGTTCAATTGCCAGGTTCGCTGAATCGTCAGCCTCCGCCGAGCCGAACGTCGTGAGGTGAAGCACTATGTCGAAAACATCTGAGCGGCCGGCCATCGTGCCGCCCACTCCGGAAGAGGACGCAGCGATCGTCGCTGCTGCCAAGGCAGATCCGGATGCGCAGCCGCTGACGGATGCTCAACTCGCCGCGATGATCCCGATGCGGACTCTCCGCGGTAGATCCAAATCCGAGAACAAAGAAGCTGCTCCTGTCGGTGCGCTACAGCCCTGAGGTCGTCGCCTTATGGCGTCGCATGCGCTCGGCGGCGATCCCGACGGCGATCGCGCCGGGTTCCTCCAGATGGTCCAGGCCGCGAGCCGGCTGGCGGCCCCTTGAGCGTTGACCCTGCCCAGCTATTGCCGTGTACTCAAGGATCAGCTATGATGACGTAGTTCCAAAGTAAACGAGCCGCTCGGCGGCCCTCACAGGAGGTAGGCCTTGTCCAGCCCGGCCGTCCTGCTGTACCGAGTCCTGGTCGACGAATACGAGAGCCAGGGCATCCAGCCGCCGTTCCCCAGGAGGGACTTCGAGGAGGAATTCGCCGCGCGGCGCCCGGACCTCGAGGCGGAGCTCGGAGGCCTGCGAGAGCACGATGCGCAGGAGTACGAGCGGCAGCTCGACGCCGAGCGGGTCAAGGGCTTCTATGCCTGGATGCACAGGAACGGCGTGCGGCGCTCGGCCCTGTGCTTTTCGGGCGGCGGGATCCGCAGCGCCACGTTCGGCCTGGGGCTCATCCAGGGGCTCGCCCGCCACGGCATGCTCCGCCGGTTCGACTATCTCTCGACCGTTTCGGGCGGAGGATATCTGGGGAGCTGGCTCACGGGCTGGATCTACCGCATCCGCCAGCAGCTCCCAGGCCAGGACCCGGATGCCGCGCTGCACCAAGTCGAGTCGCGGCTCCGGAGCCTGCCCGAATCGCCGCTCGAGCCGGAGCCGCTGCCGGTCCGGCACCTGCGCAGCTACAGCCGTTACATGAGCCCCAAGCCGGGCCTGCTCTCCGCCGATACCTGGACCCTGGTCGCGATCTTCCTGCGCAACCTGATCCTGAACTGGCTCGTCCTCCTGCCGCTGCTGGCCGCGGTGCTGATGATTCCCCGGATCAGCGTGCTCCTCGTCCGGCTGGGAATGCAGCCCTGGTTCCGGGCGCGGGAGGACTGGATCCTGCAGGCGGTCTTCTGGGCGGCCGTCGTCCTGGGCTCCTGCGCCATCGCCTACATCGGCGCCAACCGACCCAGCCTCGGGGAGGAGAGCCCCTTTCCAGCGCGCCTGCGCAGCCAGGAGTGGTTCCTCACCCTCTGCCTGCTGCCTCTCGCCTTGATGGCCGTCCTGATCACTCTCTACTGGGCATGGATCCGGAGCCGGGGGACGCCGCTCGACGGGCTGCGCTTCGCCTTCCCGGGCTTCGACATCCCTCCCTGGGCGGGCTTCATCCTTTTCGGGGTCCTGCTCCATTTCGGCGGCTTTCTCCTCTCCCGGATCTGGGTGAGGAAGCGCGCCCTGGGTGAGCTCACCATCGTGGTGCTCACGGGAGCCCTGGGCGGCGCCGCGGCCTGGCTCGCGGCATCGCGCCTGTTCCCGGCGGTCGACAGCGTGCTCGTCTCCGCGCTCTACGTCTGCTTTGCCGCGCCCTTGGTGCTATTCCGGTTCGTGCTCGCCACGACTCTGTTCGTCGGCCTGTCGAGATTTTACACGAGCGACTCCGACCGGGAGTGGCTGGCCCGGTGCGGAGCCTGGCTCCTGATCGCCGTCTGCGCCCGGATCGTTTTCTCGGCCATCGTCCTCTTCGGGCCGGTCGCGGTGCTGAAGCTCACCGTCTGGGCAGCCTCCTCGATCGGCGGCATTTCCGGCCTGATCACGCTGCTTCTCGGGCGCAGCGGCAAGACCGAGGGCAAGAAGGACGGGCAGCAGGAGAAGCCGGGCAAGGCCGCGGGCCTCCTCGACAAGCTGCTGGTCTTCGCGGCGCCGATCTTCGCCGTGTCGATCCTGGTGCTCCTCTCCCTGGGGACCACCGTGCTCATCCTCTGGCTGACCGGGCGGGGAGCCGGAGGGGCCTCCGGAGACCTCTGGTGGCCGCTGAGGGCCGTCTACGCCTCTCCCGGATGGGTGGTGTTCGCGGTGCTCGCCGGCCTGGCCCTGCTCGGCGGGCTGATGGGCTGGTTCGTGGACATCAACCGCTTCTCTCTGCACGCCGCCTACCGCGACCGCCTGATCCGCGCCTACCTGGGAGCCTCGCGGGGCAGCGAGCGGCGGCCGAACCCGTTCACCGGCTTCGACGAGCGCGACAACATCCAGATGCGGGCGCTGCGCGGCAACCGGCCCTTCCACGTGGTCAACATCGCGCTCAACCTGGTCGCCGGCAAGGATCTCGCCTGGCAGGACCGCAAGGCGGAGACCTTCACCGTCTCGCCGCTGCACGCCGGGAGCTTCCGTCTCGGCTATCGCGATGCGGCGGAGTACGGCCGCCACAGGGACCGCGACGTCGCCATCTCCATGGGCACCGCCGTCGCCATCTCGGGCGCGGCGGCGAGCCCCAACATGGGCTATCACTCCTCGCCGGTGGTCACCTTCCTGCTCGCGCTGTTCAACGTGCGCCTGGGCTGGTGGCTGGGCAATCCCAGCCGCTTCGGCGATCGGACGTTCAACACCCCGGGCCCGCGTTTCGCGCCGCGCCCTCTCTTCTCCGAGGCGTTCGGACTGACGGACAGCGAGCACCCGTACGTCTACCTTTCCGACGGCGGGCATTTCGAAAACCTCGGCATTTACGAGATGATCCTGCGGCGTTGCCACTTCATCGTGGTCTCCGACGGCGGCCAGGATCCGGGGTTCACCTTCGAGGATCTGGGCAACGCCCTGTCCAAGTCCCGGGTCGATCTGGGCGTGCCGATCCAGTTCGAAAAGATCCTCATGCGCCGGGCGCGGCCGCAGGAGAAGGAGAGCTACGACGCGACGCGCAGCGGCGGCTCCACCCAGCCGTACTGCGCGATCGCCCGCATCTGCTACTCCTGCGTCGACGGCCTGAGCGGCGGCAAGGTCGAGGACGGTCTGCTGCTCTACGTCAAGCCGTCGCTCAACGGCACGGAGCCGGCCGACGTCTTCAACTACGCGAAGCTCCACCCGCTCTTCCCGCACGAGCCCACGTCCGACCAGCTCTACACGGAGTCGCAGTTCGAGAGCTACCGCGAGCTGGGCTCGCACGTCATGGGGACGATCCTCGCGGGGCTCTCCAGCGGAGCCACGCTCGAGGATCTCTTCAAAAAGGTCGAGGGCGAGCTCGGCAGCCCGCCCTCCTGCGGCTGAGAACGTCTCGATGATTTCGTGATTGACAAGAATCTTCAGCCTCTTTATGCTCAGACCATCTGAAGTGAAGTGAAGTGAAGTGCGGCAGGAGGCGACGTTCACCCGCGGGTGAGGTGAAGGGTGCGTGCGGATCGTCTCAGTGGACGGCAGCCAACCAAGAAAGGCTCACCAGAACCAGGAGCCATGGAGGATCGACGCAGATGAACCGCCAAATCGTTCAGAGGTTGCTGTGGGCCAGCTGTCTCATCCTTTTTCTCGGCTGCTCCAAGAATGGCGCGGACGAGCAGCCTCAGGTCGCACAGGGGAAGGTGGT
>JBJMGZ010000525.1:0-7647 GCA_045807605.1 Thermoanaerobaculia bacterium
ACCGAGGAGGACGCCTATTGGCGTTCGACCTACACGAACCGCCCCTATGCCGCGAACCGCTCCTACGACGACCTGTCCCCCGCCTACCGCTATGGCTGGGAGTCGCGCACGCGCTACGCGGACCGCGACTGGAGCGCCGCCGAGAACGACCTCGAGCACGGCTGGGAGCAGGCCAAGGGCCAGTCCAAGCTCGCCTGGAGCGACGCCAAGCACGCCACCCGCGACGCCTGGGACCGCGTCACCGGCCGGACCGAGAACGACAGCTACTGGCGCCAGAACTACTCGTCCCGTCCCTACGCGGGCGGCCGCGACTACGACGAGTACCGCCCGGCCTACAACTACGGCTACGACTCGGCCAGCCGCTATCGCGGCCGCACCTGGGACCAGGCCGAGAACGATCTCGAGCACGGCTGGGAGCAGGCCAAGGGCAAGTCGCAGCTCGCCTGGAGCGATGCCAAGCACGCCGCGCGCGACGCCTGGCACCGCGTCGAGCGGGCCCTGCCCGGCGACGCCGACCGCGACGGCCGGTAGTCCGGGATCTCCGTTGGGGCGCCCCCTCCGGGGGCGCCTTCCTCAGCCTTCCCTGGCCTCCCTCTTGCAAAGAATTTAGAGCAAGAAGGACGACATGAACCACCCCAGCAGAACCTCCGAAGCGGCAGCCTACGACGAGTCCCTACCCGCCCATCCCTACGGGCAGGGGGGCCAATGAGCCCTGCCCGGCGATGCCGGCCGTGATGGCTGGTAGGACTCTCGTTTTTACATAGAGAACCCGGACGCCTGGGCGTCCGGGTTCTTCATTTCATGCTCACCCCGCTGCATTTCTCTCCTTCCGGTGCAGAATAGAGCCCGCGAAACCGCGGATCCAGTCTGACATTCAGGGGCCGGCAAGACCCCAGGGAGAGAACATGACCGAGTACGTCGCATCGTTGCTGGCGGAGGTGAAGGCCAAGAATCCGGTGGAGCCCGAGTTTCATCAGGCGGTGCAGGAGGTGGCCGAGTCCCTGGCCCTCGTCCTCGACCGCCACCCGGAGTACCGCCACAACAAGGTCCTGGAACGCATGCTCGAGCCCGAGCGGGTTCTGATGTTCCGCGTGCCCTGGCAGGACGACCAGGGGGAGATCCAGGTCAACCGCGGCTTCCGCATCGAGATGAACAGCGCCATCGGACCCTACAAGGGCGGCCTGCGCTTCCACCCCTCGGTCAACCTCGGCATCCTCAAGTTCCTGGCCTTCGAGCAGGTGTTCAAGAACTCCCTCACCACGCTCCCCATGGGCGGCGGCAAGGGCGGCTCGGACTTCGATCCCAAGGGCAAGAGCGACAGCGAGGTGATGCGCTTCTGCCAGAGCTTCATGACCGAGCTCGCCCGCCACATCGGGCCGAACACCGACGTCCCGGCCGGCGACATCGGCGTCGGCGGACGCGAGATCGGCTATCTCTTCGGCCAGTACAAGCGCCTGCGCAACGAGTTCACCGGCGTGCTCACCGGCAAGGGGATCAGCTGGGGCGGCTCCCTGATCCGCCCGGAGGCCACCGGCTACGGCTGCGTCTACTTCGCCCAGGAGATGCTCGCCACCCGCGGCCAGACCCTCGAAGGCAAGACCTGCCTCGTGTCGGGCAGCGGCAACGTCGCCCAGTACACGATCGAGAAGCTCCTCGACCTCGGCGCCAGGGCCATGACCGTGTCGGATTCGAGCGGCTACGTCTACGACGAGGCCGGCCTCGACCGCGACAAGCTCGCCTTCGTCATGGATCTCAAGAACGTCCGCCGCGGACGCATCAAGGAGTACGCGGACAAGTACCCCACCGCCACCTTCTTCCCCGTCGATCCGAACCTGGACTTCAACCCGCTCTGGGACCACAAGGCCGATTGCGCGTTCCCCAGCGCCACCCAGAACGAGATCAACGCCGCCGACGCCGGGAACCTGCTGCGCAACGGCGTCTACGTGGTCGCCGAGGGCGCCAACATGCCGTCCACGATCGAGGCCGTGAACCAGTTCGTCGACGCGAAGATCCTCTACGGCCCGGGCAAGGCCGCCAACGCCGGCGGCGTGGCGACTTCCGGACTGGAGATGGCGCAGAACAGCATGCGCTACAGCTGGTCGCGCGAGGAGGTGGACCAGAAGCTCCACCGCATCATGAAGGACATCCACAAGGCGTGCGTGGAGACCGCCGACCGCTTCGGCACGCCCGGCAACTACGTCAACGGCGCCAACATCGCCGGCTTCCTCAAGGTGGCCGACGCCATGATGGACCAGGGGCTGGTGTGAGGAGGAAAGACCAAAAGGACCTTCCGTAATGTAGGGGAGGGGTTTTACCCCCTCCCGGGCGGGGGCCACCCCCGCCCCTACATTGGATTGAACCCCATGGCCAACGGCCACCACCGCAACCACGCCGCCTACCAGGACCTGATGCGGTACCGCATCCTGGACATCCTGCTGGTGGCGACGCCCTACGACAGCTTCCTGCTCCAGGAGGCGGGCGAGCTGAGCGAGCGGATGGCCGGCGAGTTCCGCAACCTGGACGTGCACTACGCCCCCGGCCTGACCGTCGCGTCGACCGGGGGCGAGGCCCTCGAGATCGCGAAGCGCCAGCGCTCGATCAACCTCATCCTGACCACGCCGCACGTGGCGGACATGGACGCGGCCGAGCTCGCCCGCCGGGTGCGCGAGTCCGGCATCCGGCGCGACCTGCCCGTGGTCCTCCTGGCCTGGGACACGAGCGAGCTGCAGCCCCAGACCGCCCGCGGCCAGGCGCTCTTCGAGCGCGCCTTCCTCTGGCAGGGGGACGCGCGCATCCTGCTCGCCATCGTCAAGTCGGTCGAGGACTGGCGCAACGTCGAGCACGACACGGGCTCGGCGGGAGTGCCGGTCATCCTGCTCATCGAGGACGACCCGCGGCGCTACTCCTCGTTCCTGCCCGCCATGTACGCGGAGATGCTCCAGCACTCGCAGCAGGTGATCGCGGAGGGGCTCAACCTGTCGCAGAAGATCCTGCGCATGCGCGCGCGGCCCAAGATCCTTCTCTGCACCCATTATGAGGAGGCGCAGAAGGCGTTCGAGTCCTACCGCGACGACCTGCTCGGGATCATCTCGGACGTGGAGTTCCCGCGCGGCGGCCGCAGCTCCCCCACCGCCGGGCTCGACTTCGTGCGCACGGTGCGCGAGGCCTACCCGGACATCCCGATCGTCCTCCACTCGTCGCGGCCGGAGTTCGAAGAGCAGGCCCGCCGGATGGGAGCGGGCTTCCTGCGCAAGGGCTCGCATCACGTGCTGGAGGAGCTGCGCCGCATCCTCCTGGAGGACTTCAGCTTCGGCGACTTCGTCTTCCGCCTGCCGGACGGCTTCGAGGTCGGCCGGGCCGGCGACCTGCGCAGCCTGGAGGAACAGCTCGCCACCGTGCCCGCGGAGTCGATCCGATATCATGGCGCGCGCAACCACTTCTCGCGCTGGCTGCGCGCGCGCGCCGACTTCGGCGTCGCCCATGCCCTGCGTCCGCGCAAGGTGGACGACTACGCCACCCCCGAAGCCCTGCGCCAGAACCTGATCCACGCCATCGGCGACTACCGCCTCGAGCAGGCGCAGACCGTGGTGGCCGACTTCCGCCGCGACGGCTTCGACTTCAGCACCGATTTCTACCGCATCGGCAGCGGCTCGCTCGGCGGCAAGGCGCGCGGGCTCGCGTTCGTGCGCCGCATGCTGGCCCAGAACGGCCTGCGCCGGCGCTTCCCCGGGGTCGAGATCTGCGTGCCGCCCGCGGTGGTGCTCGGCACCGGCGTGTTCGAGCAGTTCCTCGACGCGAACGACCTGCGCGGCTTCGCCATCGACTGCGAGGACGAGGAGGAGATCTGGCGCCGGTTCCGCGCCGCGCCCTTCCCCGAAGAGGCGGAGCGCGACCTGCAGGCGTTCCTCGAAAAGGCCCTGTTCCCGCTCGCCGTGCGCTCCTCCAGCCTGCTGGAGGACTCGCAGCACCTGCCGTTCACCGGCGTCTACGACACCCTGATGCTGCGCAACAACGCCTGGAGCCTGATCGACCGCCTCGCCCAGACGGTGCTCGCCATCAAGCGCGTCTATGCGTCGGCCTTCTCGCGCAGCGCCAAGGCGTACCTCGCCGCGACCCCCTATCGGCTGGAAGAGGAGAAGATGGCCGTGCTCCTCCAGAAGATCGTGGGCGCCCCCCACGGTCCGCGCGGCGAGCGCTTCTACCCCCGCTTCTACCCGAACATCTCGGGCGTGGCGCGGTCCTACGACTTCTATCCCCGGCCGCCGATGACCGCCGCCGACGGCATCACCGCCGTCTGCCTGGGCATGGGCCGCGGCGTGGTCGAAGGCGGGGCCTGCCTGCGCTTCTGCCCGCGCTACCCGCAGCACGTGCCGCAGCTCTCCTCGGTCGAAGAGGCGCTCGAAGGCACGCAGCGCTCCTTCTGGGCGATCCCCATGAACGCAACGGCCGCAGACGGGGACGAGCTCGCCATGCGCGAGGAGCTGTACGGCCTCGACGTGGCCGAGGCCGACGGCACGCTCGCCGCCGTGGGCTCCACCTGGTCGCAGGAGAACGAGGCGATCTACGACGGCCTGTCGCGCCAGGGCACGCGGCTCGTGACCTTCGCGCCGGTCCTCAAGCAGGGCCTGTTCCCCCTGGCCGACATCCTGGCGACGCTGACCGAGGCGGGAGCGCAAAGCATGGGCGGACCGGTGGAGATCGAGTTCGCCGTGAACCTCGACGTGCCGAAAGGCCGGCCGAAGGAGTTCGGATTCGTGCAGATGCGGCCGCTCGCCCTGGCGCGGGAGGCCGAGGCGATCGAGGTGGGCGAAGTCCAGCCGGGGAGCGCCGTCTGCTGGAGCCGCTGCGTGCTCGGGCATGGCCGGGTGGAGGGGATCCGCGACCTCGTGGTCGTGGACTTCCAGCGCTTCGAGCGCGCCCGCAGCCGGGACGCCGCGACCGAGATCGGGCGTCTCAACCGCGCGCTGCTCTCCCAGGGAGCGCCCTACCTGCTGATCGGGGTGGGCCGCTGGGGCTCGCGCGATCCCTGGCTGGGCATCCCGGTCACCTGGGACCAGGTGGCGGGGGCGCGGGTGATCGTGGAGGCGGGGCTGCGCGACCTGCGGGTGGAGCCCTCCCAGGGGAGCCACTTCTTCCAGAACCTGACCTCGTTCCACATCGGCTATTTCACCGTGAACCCCTCCGCGAGCTCCGCCGGAAGCGAGGGTTTCGTGGACTGGGACTGGCTCGACGCGCAGCCCGCCCTCTCCGAGCACGCCCACGTCCGCCACCTGCATCTGGAAAGCCCGATCCTCGTGAAGATGGACGGCCGCAAGGGCGAAGGGGTGATCCTGAAGCCGGGGGCGTGACTCAGGAGACGAGGCCGACCGCCGCCTTGAGACCGTCCTCCACGCTCCGGAGAGCGGAGGGAGGCAGGGAGCCGACCTTGCGGGTGAGCTTCGCGCGGTCCAGGGTCGTCACCTGGTGACAGACGGCGATCGAGTCCTCCACCAGGCCCCCCGTTCCCGAGACGAGGAAGACGGCGGTCGGACCCCGGCGGCGCTGGGCGCCGGAGGTCGAGCAGGGGATCACGATGACCGACTGCCACGAGGGAATCTCGTTGAAGGCGTCATGGGACAGGACGATCACAGGCCGCCGGCCCTGCTGCTCGGACCCCGATCGTGGGCTCAGCTCGGCCCAGAAGATGTCCCCCCGTCTCATTCAGACAGCTCGGCGCGGAAGACCTCGAGACCTTCGTTCTCCAGGTCGCGGTCCAGATCGAGGTCGGAGCCCGCATGCTCGGCGGCCCAGGACGAGATCTCTTCGTGGAGCCGCTCGTCACGGCGGCGGATCAGCCAGCTCAGCAATGCCTCGCGAGCGAGGGTGGTCGCCGGCTGGCCGGAGCGCTCCGCCTCGGTCCGGAGCATCTCGTGGAGCTCCGGAGGCAGAGGGAGGTGGAAGTTGGACATCGATGCTGGTAAAGCCATGGCACGCCTCCTGCCATGATTATATGCCATCCCCTTGCCTGTGACGAACAGGTGGTCTAGAATCCCCCAGTATCTTATTCTCCCCTATAATCAGGACGTAAAGCGACCCGCCTGGTCGTCAAGAGAGACATGGACCGCGAGGACAGCTCCGACCTGGTTCAGCGAGCCCTGGCCGGCGATCAGACCGCCCTGACCCGACTGGTTGACAGGTTGACGCCTGTCATCCAGGCGCGCGTGGTCCGCACCCTGCTGGCCCATCGGTCGCGCCTCGGCAGCGGACGCGACGTCCGCCAGGAGGTGGAGGACCTGAGCCAGGAGGTCTTCCTTTCCCTTTTTGTCAAGGAGGCCCACGTGCTGCGCAGCTGGCAGTCCGAGCGTGGCCTGTCGCTCGAAAACTTCGTCGGCCTGGTGGCCGAGCGCCAGGTGATCTCCATCCTGCGCGGCAGGCGGAACCCATGGAAGGACGACCCCTCGCCCGCGGAAGAGCTCGACGTCAGGGCGCCGGAGAGCAGCCCCGAGGACGACTTGGCCACCCGCGAGCAGTTGAGCCTCCTGCTCGAGCGGCTGCGGGAGGAGCTGAGCCCGTTGGGTTACCAGATCTTCGTGCTCCTCTTCGTCCAGGAGATGTCGGTTCTGGAGACGATGGCGGCGACCGGCCTGTCCGCCGTCGCCGTGTACAAGTGGCGCAGCCGCCTGCGGCGCCTGGCCCCGCAACTGCTGGCCGACCTGTCAGGAAAACCCACCCCCCCGCGAAAGACCAAGAGGAAGACGAAGAGGAAGACGACGGATGAACGAGGATCAACTCTTACGCGAATTGGGCCACCTGGCAAAGGAAGAGGAAGAGGCAGAAAAAGCCCGCCTCGATGAGCGCTGGGACCGCTTGGCCGCCGGGACGCTGACCGCCGAGGAAGAAGCCGAGCTACGCGCCCTCGCCGAGACCTCCCCCGAAGCCCGCGAAGCCTGGGAGGCTTTCCGGCCGCTCGGCCCCGAGTTCCAGGCCCGGGTCGTAGAAAAGATCGCCGCCGAGCTGTCGAAGCCGAAGAAGAAGGAGCCGTGGTGGGACTGGCTCCTGTCGTTTCTACCCGCCGTCCGGTTTGCAGGGTGGGCGACTTCCGCCGCCGCCGCCGCGGCCGTTCTCGTGGTGCTCGCGCGACCGGCGCCGGTCCCGGACTACCAGATTGCGGTCACGGGCGGCTCCAGTGCGATGCGGGGGGAACAACAGGAAACTGTGCGGGCCTTCGCCCTGGGCGATCGCATCGAGGTCCACCTCCGCCCCGAGACGGCATCCCGCGGGAAGCTGGAGGCGCAGCTCTTCCTCCTCCGCGAGGGCGAGCTGCGTCGCTTGGACACGAAGAACACGATCGAGGACGGTTCGGTGAGGATGAACGCTTTGCTGGAGCGTTCTTTCCCAGTGGGGACCTGGACCCTCTGGGCCGTGGTCGGACGGCCGGGCGACCTGCCGGATCCGGCCCAGCTGAAATCCCTCGCCGCGCGGGACGAGATCCGGCGGCGGAACTGGGTCGCCATACCATGGAACATCCGCATCCGATCCCCAGACCCGTAGCCATGGCTCGATTCCGCGGCGCTCTCCTCCTGCTCCTCCTGGCAACCGGCACCGCCTGTACTCCCTCTCCACCCGCACCCCCATGGTCTACGCCGCCAGAGGTGGATTACGCCGGCT
>JBJMGZ010000526.1:0-3610 GCA_045807605.1 Thermoanaerobaculia bacterium
CCTCGTCTACCAGGGGCTGCTCACGCTGGCGATCCGCTTCACCGACAGCACCCCCCGGACGCGCCTGTTCTCGCGGCGCGGCCTCGGGCTCGCGATCCTGGCCGCGGCGTTCCTGCTGACCGTGCCGGCGGTGGTGACCGCGCGCCGCGAGACGGTCGCGGCGCCGCCGACGCTGCCGATGGCCCCCGGGGACAGGATCCTCCTGCTCGGCATCGACGGCGTGCTGCCCGAGGAGCTGGACTACCTCCTGGCCGTCGGCGACCTGCCGGCGCTCGGCCGGCTGGCGCGGGAGGGGGGCCGGGTCTTCCGCTACGCTCGGGAAGACGAGCCCCCCGCGTCCTTCTGGACCGCGGTGGCGACCGGCATCCCCGGCCCCGACCATGGCGTCACGGCGCTCGACAGCTTCCGCCCGCTGGGAGTCGAGACCCCGCTCGCCCGCAACGGCCCGGTGCGCCTCTGGTGGAGCGCGGTCGAGGTGCCGCTCGGGCTGGCCGAGTACCGGCCGGTGCTCGCCAACCGGCGGCGGGCGTTCGCGGTCTGGGAGCTCGCCTCCCGCGGCGGCGCGCCGGTGCTGGCCGTAAACTGGTGGGGGACCTTCCCGGCCGAGCCGCTGCCCGGCCTGGTGGTCGCCCATGGCGCCTTTCAGCTCCTGGAAAAGGGGGCGCAGGGCGCGATCGCGCCGGAGTCGGAGAAAAAAGAGGCCGAATTCCTCGTGCGGCGCACCAGGATAGATAAAGGAGGCGCAGACGGGCCGCGGCTGGCCGCGGCGCTCCCTCCCGAGGCCCTGGCCTCCGTCCTGGAGCGGGCTCTGCTGCCGGACCGGTTCTACCGCCGGGTGTTCGAGGAGCGGCTCTCCTTCCTTCCGAAGGCGGCGGCGCTCTACCTGCCGGGCCTCGACATCGCGGCCGACGGCTGGCGCGGCGGCGACGTGGCCTTCGCCGACCTGGTCCGCGCCGAGCTGGCCGCCGCGGACGCGCTGCTGGAGCGGGCGCTGCCCGGCGTGGGCACGGTCGCGGTGGTCTTCGATCCCGGCCGGCGGCGCGCGGGATCGGAGGGGCGGGTCGTGATCTGGCGGCGGGCGGGCTGCGGCGGCCGGGTTGGACAGATCGAGCCCGAGGCCGTGGCCTCGGGGCTGCTGCGGGCCCTGGGGCTGCCGCAGAGCCGGGAGCTGCCTCCCCCTCCGGCGGGTTGCCGGTGGGCGCCGGCCCCGGCCACGGTGCCGGGCTACGGCGAGCCGCGGCAGGGCCGCGCCTCCACCCCGCAGGGGGCGGAGTACCTGAAGAGCCTGCGCTCTCTGGGGTATCTATGAAGTCTTTTGCGGGACGACGATGTTCGTGGTCCCCTGTTGGACCTGAGGCGGCACTCTTGTGTTGGCCATGATCAGGGGGGAGTTGAATGCCGATTCACAAGACACCGTTCCTGGCGCCGCAGGCGGCGCTGTCCGCTGACTGGAGAGACGAGCGGATGCGGACGATCTCCGACCGGCAACCGGGAGAGCGGCTCCCGTATCCCGAGTCGCGGCGCTGCGACCAGGTGGACGTCTACCACGGAGTGCCGGTCGCGGACCCCTATCGCTGGCTGGAGGACCTGGACTCCGAGGAGACCAGCGCCTGGGTGAAGGCGCAGAACCGGGTCACCTCCTCCTGGCTGCGCACCGTCCGCGGGCGCGAGGAGATCCGGCAACGCCTGACGGAGATCTGGAACTACGAGCGCTACGGCCTGCCGGTCAAGGAGGGCGGGCGCTACTTCTTCGTGCGCAACGACGGCCTCCAGAACCAGGGCGTGCTCTACGTCATGGAGGGCCTCGACGGCCCGGCCCGGGTCCTGCTCGACCCCAACGAGCTGTCGCCGGACGGCACGATCGCCCTGGCGGCCTGGAGCGTCAGCCCGGACGGCCGGCGCGTGACCTACGGCCTCACCTCCGGCGGCTCGGACTGGCAGGAGTGGCGGGTGCGCGACGTGGACTCCGGCCGTGACCTGGAGGACCACCTGCGCTGGGTGAAGTTCTCGACTTTCGCCTGGACCCGCGATGCCGCCGCGATCTTCTACAGCCGCTACGACGAGCCGCGCGCCGGCCGGCCGCTGGAGGAGGCGAACTTCTTCCAGAAGCTCTACTGCCACCGGCTGGGCACGCCGCAGTCCGCGGACGAGCTGATCCATCACCGGCCCGACGACGGCGAGATCGGCTTCCTGCCCTCCGTCACCCAGGACGGCCGCTACCTGGTCATCCAGGTCTGGCGGGGGACGGAGAGCGAGAACGGCATCCTCTACAAGGACCTCGCGGTGCCCGGATCGCCGGTCGTGCATCTCCTGCCGGACTTCGACGCCTCGTACCTGTTCGCCGGCAACGACGGGCCGCTCTTCCGCTTCCACACCGACCTCGGCGCGCCGCGCAGCCGGGTGATCGAGATCGATCTGCGCCAGCCGGAGAGGGAGCGCTGGCGCGAGGTGATCCCCGAGACCGAGGAGACGCTGGAGTCGGTGACCACGGTGCGCGGCCGCCTGGTCGCCTGCTACCTGAAGGACGCGCACGCCCGGGTGTGCCTGTTCGAGCCCTCCGGCCGGCCGGTGCGCGACCTGGAGCTCCCCGGCCTGGGCTCGGTCAGCGGCTTCGTGGGCCGGCTGGACGATCCCCAGACGTTCTACTGCTTCACCGGCTACACCACGCCGTCCACGATCTTCCTCTACGACGTGGAGACGGGGGAGAGCCGGGTGTTCCGCCAGCCGCGGGTGGACTTCGACCCGCAGGCGTTCGAGACGCGCCAGGTCTTCGTCGAGAGCCGCGACGGCACGCGCGTGCCGATGTTCCTCACCCATCGCAAGGGGCTGGTGCTGGACGGCTCGAACCCGGTCTACCTCTACGGCTACGGCGGGTTCAACACCTCGGTGACGCCGAGCTTCGGGGTCTCCAACCTGGTCTGGATGGAGCGCGGCGGGGTCTACGCCGTGGCCAACCTGCGCGGCGGCGGCGAGTACGGCGAGGACTGGCACCAGGCGGGGAGCAAGCTGCGCAAGCAGAACACGTTCGACGACTTCCTCGCCGCGGCCGAGTGGCTGGTCGAGAGCGGCTACACGTCGCCGCGGAAGCTGGCCATCGCCGGCTTCAGCAACGGCGGCCTGCTGACCGCGGCGTCGATGATCCAGCGCCCGGACCTGTTCGGCGCGGTGGTGATCGGGGTGGGCGTGCTCGACATGCTGCGCTTCCCGCGGTTCACGATCGGCTGGGGCTGGGTATCGGACTACGGCTCGCCCGACGATCCCGAGGAGTTCAAGGTCCTCTACTCCTACTCGCCGTACCACAACCTGGAGCCCGGGACCGTCTATCCGCCGACCCTGATCGTCACGGCGGACCACGACGACCGCGTGGTGCCGGCGCACAGCTTCAAGTTCGCGGCGGCGCTCCAGCACGCCCAGGGCAGCGGCGCGCCGGTGCTGATCCGCATCGAGCCCCGCGCCGGCCACGGCAACGGCAAGCCGGTCTCGAAGCTGATCGAGGAGGCCGCGGACGAGATGAGCTTCCTGGTGGAGGCGCTGGGGCTGTAAGCCCCGCAGGGGCGCAGGCATAAAGCCTGGGGTTGAAACCCATACCGTTACACACATCTTGGCCTTG
>JBJMGZ010000527.1:0-6187 GCA_045807605.1 Thermoanaerobaculia bacterium
CGCGTGATCTATGGCATGTGGGAGAGCGGCAACCGCTCCGACCGGCCCTACAAGAAGTCGGCGCGCATCGTCGGCGACGTCATGGGCAAATACCACCCGCACGGCGACTCGGCGATCTACGACACCGTCGTGCGCATGGCCCAGGACTTCGCCCTGCGCTACCCGCTCGTGGACGGCCAGGGCAACTTCGGCTCTCTCGACGGCGACAACCCGGCGGCCATGCGCTACACCGAGGTCCGCCTGATGAAGATCGCGGAGGAGATGCTCCGCGACGACATCGACAAGGAGACGGTCGACTGGGGGCCGAACTACGACGGCTCCGAGACCGAGCCGCTGGTGCTGCCCGCGCGCGTCCCGAACCTCCTGGTCAACGGCGGCTCCGGCATCGCGGTCGGCATGGCCACGAACATCCCGCCGCACAACCTCGGCGAGGTGGTCGACGCGTTGCTCCTGATGATCGAAAATCCGGACGTCACGATCGACGAGCTCATGCAGGCCATTCCGGGCCCCGACTTCCCGACCGCGGCCTACATCCACGGCCTGGCCGGCATCCGCGCGGCCTACACCACCGGCCGCGGCATCATGCAGGTGCGCGCCCGGGCCGGGATCGAAACCCATGCCAAAGGCGAGCGCCAGTCGATCGTCGTCACCGAGATCCCCTACCAGGTCAACAAGGCCAGGCTGATCGAGCGCATGGCCGAGCTGATCCGCGAAAAGAAGATCGAAGGGATCTCCGACCTGCGCGATGAGTCCGACCGCGAAGGCATCCGGATCGTGCTCGACGTCAAGCGCGGCGAGGTGCCCGAGGTCATCCTGAACTCGCTGTACAAGATGACCCAGATGCAGACCACGTTCGGCATCATCCTGCTGGCCATCGTCGACAACCAGCCGCGGGTGATGACGCTCAAGGAGCTGCTCTATCACTTCCTCAACCATCGCAAGACGGTCATCATCCGGCGCACGCGCTACGACCTGAGGAAGGCCGAGGAGCGCGCGCACATCCTGGAGGGCATCCTCAAGGCGCTCGATCACCTGGACGAGGTGATCGCGACGATCCGTGCCAGCGCAACTCCGAGCGAAGCGCGCGAAAACCTGATGTCGGGCTTCGCGCTCTCCGAGGTGCAGGCGCAGGCGATCCTCGACATGCGCCTGCAGCGCCTGACCGGCCTCGAGCGCGAAAAGGTTGTCGAGGAGTTCCGCGAGCTGATGATCACGATCGAGCGCCTGCGCGCCATTCTCGGCTCCGATCAGCTGGTGCTGGAGGAGATCAAGCGCGAGCTCGGCGAGCTCAAGGAAGCCTACGGCGACAAGCGGCGGACCGAGATCATCCCCGAGATGCTCGACATCTCGATCGAGGACATGATCGCGGACGAGCCCATGGTGATCACGGTCACCAAGACCGGCTACGTCAAGCGCTCGCCGCTGACGCTCTACCGCGCCCAGAACCGCGGCGGCCGCGGCCGTACCGGCATGGCCACGCGCGAGGACGACTTCGTCGAGCACCTGTACGTGGCCTCGGCGCACAGCTACATCCTGGCGTTTACGGAGAGCGGGCGCGTGCACTGGCTCAAGGTGCACGAGATCCCCGAGGCCGGCCCGGCGGCGCGCGGCAAGGCGATCGTGAACCTCCTGAACCTGGAGGCGAAGGAGCGGGTCGCGACCACCGTGTCCGTGCGCGAGTTCCCCGAGGACCGCTATCTCGTGTTCTGCACGGCCAACGGCACGGTCAAGAAGACCGAGCTCTCGGCCTACGCCAACCCGCGGGTGGGCGGCATCATCGGCATCAACATCGACGAGGGGGACAAGCTGCTCGCCGTGCGCGAGACGGACGGCACCAAGGACATCCTCCTCGCGACCGCCAAGGGCTATGCCGTCCGCTTCCCGGAGAGCGATGCGCGGCCCATGGGGCGCGCGACCTACGGCGTGCGCGGCATCACTCTCCGCGAGGGCGACCGGCTGGTGGGCATGGAGGCGCTGGAGACCCACGGCGAGATCCTCTCCGTCACCGAGCGCGGCTACGGCAAGCGCACGCCGATCGAGGACTACCGCAAGCAGAACCGCGGCGGCATGGGCATCATCAACCTGCGGGTGACCCCGAAGACCGGCGAGGTCGTCGGCGCCCGCTTCGTGACCGAGAGCGACGGCCTGGTGCTCATCACCCAGGAGGGGATGATCATCCGCATCAACGTCTCGGGAGTGCGCGTGGTCGGCCGCTCGACGCAGGGCGTCCGCCTCATGAACCCCTACGGCGAGGACCGCCTCGTGGCCATCGCCAAGGTGGAGCGCGAGGAGGAGGTGCTCGTCGAGGGTACCGAAGGCATCGAGGGCGATGGCGCGAACGGAGACGGCGAGCCCGTGGCCGACGTCTTCGCTCCCGAGCTGGAGCTGGAGGCCGCGCCCGAGGAGGATCTGGAAGACGACGAGCCTCTCGACGACGACGAAGGGCCGGAGACGGTCCACTAGAGGAGGGGAGACAGCCAATGGAGTTCTTTCTCGATACCGCCGACATCAAAGAGATCGCGACCGGCCTCGAATGGGGCATGGTCGACGGCGTCACCACGAATCCGACCCTGATCGCGAAGATGGGCAAGCCCTATCTCCAGACCGTCCAGGAGATCGCGCGCCTGGTGCCCGGCCCGGTGTCGGGCGAGGTGCTGGCGACCGAATTCGACGGGATGATGGAGCAGGGCCGGCGCCTGTCCGGCCTGGCCGAGAACGTGGTGGTCAAGGTGCCGCTGACGCCGGCGGGCCTCCGCGCCGTACGCGAGCTCCTGAAGGAGGGGATCCGCTGCAACGTGACCCTCTGCTTTTCCGCGGCCCAGGCCCTGCTCGCGGCCAAGGCCGGCGCGGCCTACATCTCGCCGTTCATCGGCCGGCTCGACGACGTGGCCGAGGACGGCATGCTCTTGATCGACCAGGTCGTGACCATCTACCGCGCCTACGATTTCGACACCAAGGTGCTGGTCGCCTCGGTGCGCCACCCGGTGCACATCGTCCAGTCCGCGCAGCTCGGGGCCGACGTGGCCACGCTGCCGTTCAAAGTCCTGGAGCAGCTCTACAAGCACCCGCTGACCGATACCGGCCTGGAGCGCTTCCTCTCCGATTGGAAGAAGACCGGCAAGACGTTCGACGAGTAGGGCCATTGCCGCCGGTACCGCCGCCGTCCCCAACCCCTCCCGAGCCGGGGCGCCTCTACCGCCTCGGCTGGGTGATCTACCTGCTCATGGCCGTGGCGGGAATCCTATGGATCGGGTTCCGGGTGGACGGCCCGATCCCGCTCGGCCTGTTCCTCGACCGCGACGGCTGGTGGCTCGACCTGTTGCTGGGGATCGGGTCGGGCCTGCTGCTCCTCGGTCTGTGGTGGGTTGGCGAGCGGTTCTCCCCCCTGGCGCGGCAGCTCGAGGAGCAGCTCGCCGCGGTGCTCGGTCCCCTGACCGCGGCCGAGGCGATCTCGCTCGCCGTGCTCTCGGGCTTCGCCGAGGAGCTGTTCTTCCGCGGCGCGGTGCAGGGGCAGTGGGGGTGGATCGCCGCGACCGTGCTGTTCGCCGTGCTCCACACCGGACCGGGGAAGGCCTTCCGCGCCTGGACCCTGTTCGCGGTCGTGGCCGGGGGCATGTTCGGGGGGCTGATGGTGTGGCGGGGGAACCTTCTGGCGCCGGTGATCGGGCACTTTCTCGTCAACGGCGTGAACCTCCGCCGCCTCGCCAGCCAGGCAGTTGACTCTGTTAGACTCCCGCGGAGCGAAGAGGAGGGCTGAGCCGTGGCAAACAGTTCACAGGACGTGCTGGACCGCATCGACGCCGAAAAAGAGAGCTATCTCGAAGAGCTGAAGGACTATATCCGGATTCCCTCGATCTCGACCGACCCGGCCTACCGCGACGACGTGTGGCGGGCGAGCGAGTTCCTGCTCGGCAAGATGCGCGACGCGGGCCTGACGGCCGAGCGCATCGAGACCGACGGCCATCCCCTGATCTACGGCGAATGGCTCGGAGCGCCGGGCAAGCCGACGGTGCTCTTCTACGGCCATTACGACGTGCAGCCGGTCGATCCGGTCGACCTCTGGCGCAACCCGCCGTTCGAGCCGACGGTCGAGGGCGACAAGCTCGTGGCCCGCGGCTCCACCGACGACAAGGGCCAGTCGTACACCCACCTCAAGGGAGTGGCGGCGCTGCTGGCCGAGCGCGGCAAGCTGCCGGTCAACGTCAAGTTCATCGTCGAGGGCGAGGAAGAGGCGGGCGGGGAGGCCATCGACAAGTACGTCCGCAAGGACGGCGGCAGGAAGCTCAAGGCCGATGCCGTGGTGATCTCCGACACCTCGCTCTACGCGCCCGGCCAGCCGTCGCTGATCTATGGCCTGAAGGGCCTCGCCTACATGGAGATCAAGGTCACCGGCCCGAACCGGGACCTGCACTCCGGCACCTTCGGCGGCGCGGTGCGCAACCCGCTCAACGCCCTCTGCCAGATCATCGCGAAGCTGCAGGACGAGAAGACCGGCCGCATCCTGATCCCGGGCTTCTATGACGACGTGCGTCCGCTGGAGGAGTGGGAGCGCAAGGAGTTCGGAGCGCTGCCGTTCAACGAGGACGACTACCGGACGGAGCTCGGCGTGCCGGAGCTGTTCGGCGAGGAGACCTACTCCACCCGCGAGCGCACCTGGGCGCGGCCGACCTGCGACGTCAACGGCATCTTCGGCGGCTACATGGGCAAGGGCGCGAAGACCGTGCTGCCGTCCTGGGGCGGCGCCAAGGTCTCCATGCGCCTGGTGCCCGACCAGGACCCGAAGAAGATCGCGAAGCTGTTCGCCGACTACGTCCGCTCGATCGCGCCGACGGGGGTGAGGGTCGAGGTGGAGTCGCTGCATGGCGCCGATCCGGTGGTGGTCGAAGCCAAGGGGCCGATCGTCGAAGCCGCCATGGATGCCATGCAGGAGATCTGGGGCGCGCGGCCGGTGCGCATCCGCGAGGGCGGCTCGATCCCGATCGTCGCCACCTTCGCCTCGGAGCTCAAGGCGCCGGTGCTGCTGCTCGGCTTCGGCCTGGCCGACGACGGCCTGCACGCCCCGAACGAGAAGTTCAACATCAGTCACTACTACAACGGGATCCGCTCCGTCGCACGGCTGCTGGATCGCCTGGGCGAGCTATGAGGAGCAAGGACAATCTGGAGCGCGAGATCAAGTTTCCGGGCGTCGAGCTGGACAAGCTGCGCGACCGTCTCCTCGAGCTGGAGGCCGAGCGCAAGGGTCCCTCGGCGTTCGAGGACAACTGGATCCTCGACCGCGGCACCGAGCTGATGAAGGAGGGCAAGATCCTGCGGCTGCGCACCGACGGCGGCAAGGCCCGCCTCACCTTCAAGGGTCCGATGCGGCTGGAGGGGAACCTCAAGATCCGCCAGGAGCACGAGATCGAGGTCGAGAGCGCCGAGCAGGCGCGGTCGCTGCTCGAGAACCTGGGCTTCGTCGTGGTCCGCCGCTATCAGAAGATGCGGGAGGAGTGGCAGCTCGGCGGCGTGACCATCGCCCTCGACCACACGCCGATCGGCGACTTCGCCGAGTTCGAGGGCGAGCGCGCCGACGTCGTGGCGAAGCGCTGCGGCTTCGACCCCGAGAAAGGCGAGCGGCGCTCCTACCTGCGCCTCTATGAGGACTACCTGAAGCAGCATCCGGACGCGCCGCCCGAAATGGTCTTCGGAGACCGCTGACACCCATGGCGGCCAATGCAGGGTAACCGTCTGAGGGCACTGGTCCTGGCGGCGGGGCTCGGCACGCGGCTGCGGCCGTTGACGGACGTCGCTCCCAAGCCCCTGCTGCCCATCACCGGGCTGCCCATCCTCGGGCACACCCTGCAACAGCTTGCCGCCGTCGGCTGCGAGGCCGCGGCGGTCAACCTCCACCACCGCGGAGACCAGATCCGGCAGCGCTTCGGCGACAGCTTCGCCGACATGCCGCTCGTCTACTCCGAGGAGCCGGAGCTCCTGGGCACGCTCGGCGCCCTCCATCCGCTCAAGGAGTTCCTCGCCGGGGCCGACATGGTCCTGCTGATCAACGGCGACAGCCTCTGCCGCTGGCCGCTCAAGAAGCTGATCCGCCGCTACCAATCCAACGGCGCCCGGGCCACGCTCCTGCTCACCGCCCAGGCGCCGCCCGCGGACTTCGGCGGCGGCGTGGGGATCGACCGCGCCGGCCGCATCC
>JBJMGZ010000528.1:0-3286 GCA_045807605.1 Thermoanaerobaculia bacterium
GCACTCGCCCGTCCACGGATTCACTGTACCCCAAACATGACTCCCTTGAGCACTTGCTGCTGAGCAGCCCCCAGTAGATCGATTTTGTTGCGACTCTTCTCCGAATGAGATAAGGAGGAGGGATAGGAATATAACAATGAATAGAAGTGGGCGTCTTCTCATCGCGTACCTCAGCTGTTTTTAATAGCCTACTCAAGACTACCCATGAAGTCAACACAGGAGTATCCTCCCTGGAGGCAAACTGCGATTGCAATATATGTTTCCTGTGCGCAGCCACCATTTTTTTGTCCTTGTGGTCCCCGGCCGCGTCGAAGTCCTTCCCGGTCGTACTGGCCGAAGACGGTATCCGCCGGTAGAATGGCCCCGAACCTCAGGAGGGGTGAGCCATGCGGAGAAGAGCTTCCGGAGTGGCAGTCCTCATCGCGCTCGCTCTGGCCGGCTGCGAGCAGACCAGCAAGAACCCCAGCGGGCTCTACGTCATCACCCAGGGCGGCCACGCCGGCTACATCAACGCCAAGGGCGAAGTCGTCATCGCGGCGCAGTTCGACAAGGCCTACGGCTTCACCGAGGGGCTCGCCGTGGTCCAGCTCGGCGGCCGGCACGGCTACGTCGACGAGAAGGGCAAGTACGTCGTCAATCCGCGGTACGACGACGCCTTCAGCTTCTACGAAGGCCTGGCGGCGGTGCGCGCCGGCAATCTCGTGGGCTACATCGACAAGGAAGGCGAGACCGTCATCGAGCCCCAATTCGAGCAGGCCGGCGACTTCTCCCACGGCCTGGCCCGGGTCGTCCTGGGCGGCCGCACCGGCTACATCGGCAAGGACGGCAAGATCGTCATCAACCCCCAGTTCGAAGAGGCCCGCAAGTTCTCCGAAGGGCGCGCGGCCGTGCGGGTGGGAGACCGCTGGGGCTTCCTCGACGAGGAGGGCAAGATCGTGATCAACCCCGCCTACGAGGAAGTCTACGACTTTGCCGAGGGGCTGGCCCTGGTGAAGACCGGCGGCAAATACGGGTTCATCGACAAGGACGGCAAGACGGCGATCGAGCCGCAGTTCGACGGCGGGTACAGCTTCTCGGAGGGGCTGGCGCCGATCGGGATCGGCGACCGCGGCGGTTACGTCGGCAAGGACGGGAAGATCGCCATCAATCCCCAGTTCGACTCGGTGGCGCCCTTCGCCGAGGGACTGGCCCGGGTCCAGGTCGGCGACCGCTGGGGCTACATCGACAAGGACGGCAAGACCGTGATCAACCCCCAGTTCGAGGAGGCCTTCGACTTCAGCGGCGAGCTCGCGGAGGTCACCCAGGGCGGAGCCCGCGGCTACATCGGCCGCGACGGCAAGTTCGTCTGGAACCCGACGAGCTAGACGCGGTGGGATACGATCCGCCCGTGCCTGACGAACGCCCCCTGCTCATGATCCCCGGTCCCGTGGAGGTCTCGCCGGCCGTGCTGGCCGCAGCCTCCGGTCCTCCCCCCGGCCATGTCTCCCCCCGCCTGATCGAAGCCTTCGGCTCGTCGCTCGAGGGGATGCGCCGGGTCTGGCAGGCTGACCCGGCGAGCCAGCCGTTCGTCCTCGCAGGCAGCGGTACCCTCGCCATGGAGGTGGCGGCGGCCAACCTGATCGAGCCGGGCGACCGCGCCGTCGTGGTGAACAGCGGCTACTTCTCCGACCGCATGGTGGAGATCCTGCGGCGGTACGGAGCGGAGGTGATCGAGGTCGCGGCGCCGGTCGGCGACGCGCCCTCCGCCGAAGAGGTGCGGGAGGTCCTCTCGGGGAGCCCGGGCAAGGCGCTATTCGCCACCCACGTGGACACCTCGACCGGCGTGCGCGTCGATCCCGAGCCCCTCTGCCGGCTGGCGCGGGAGGCGGGCATCCTCTCGATCATCGACGGCGTCTGCGCCGCGGCCGGCGAGCGCTTCGAAATGGCTGCCTGGGGCGCCGACCTCTACTTCACCGCCTCCCAGAAGGCCCTGAGCCTGCCGCCCGGCCTCGCGCTGATGGTGGCGAGCGAACGGGCGCTCGCAGTCCGCGCGGCGCGCAAGTCCCCTCCGCCTCCGCTGTACCTCGACTGGGACTCCTGGCTGCCGATCCACCGCGCCTATGAAGAGCGCAAGCCGAGCTACTTCGCGACTCCGGCCACCTCGCTGGTCCTGGCCCTGGAGGCCGGCCTCGGCGAGATCGTGGACGGAGGGATCGAAGCGCGGGTTGCAGCCCATGCCCGGGCCGCCGCCGGGCTGCGAGCCGCCTGGAGAGCCCTGGGCCTGCGCTCCGTTCCCCGGGACGCCATGACCGGCAACACCCTCTCGGTCCTGCTCTTCCCCGAGGGGATCGACGGCGGTCTGCTCCCGAGGATCGCCGCGCGCGGAGTCGTCGTAGCCGGCGGTCTCCATCCGGCCGTGAAGGCCACCTCCTTCCGCGTCGGCCACATGGGCTACACCGTGACCCGTCCGGACTACCTGCGGCGCACGGTGGAAGCGGTGGGAGGAGCGCTACGGGAACTCGGGGCGGAAGCGGATCTCGACGCTGCCGTCGCAGCACTGTAGCTACTGGGAGCGCCGGCGTCCCGCCGGCGAGCTAACTTTTCCGCCACCAGGAGCTGCTCCACCGCCACTCTTCGGGCCTACGCGCCAGCCCCGCCTTCACAGGATTTTCCTCGATGTACTTGACAGCGTTCGCGAAGTGCCGCTCCTCGCGGATGAAGCGATCGAAGTACTCACGGAACCAGAAATCGCCGGAACGCCTCAGGATCTGATTGGCCATATGCGCCGTATACGACTTCCAGGAGTGCAAAACATTGGCAAGAGGCCAACTCTCCCAGGTCTCGATCAGCGCGTGGACATGGTTCGGCATTACGCACCAGGCAATCAGCCGATAACGCTGACCGTCGAAATGCAGCAGTGCGTCTTCCACTGCGGCCGCGACGCGCTCGTTGCGAAGCCAGCAAGCGCCATGGCCGGCGTCTTCATATCGCAGGATGAGCTTCTGCAGCTTGATCTCGCGAGGGTCCGTGGCGGGAAGACTCTCGATCCAGTTCAACTCGTCTTTCCAGGACTGGATGACGGATTCGGGAACGGCGTCGTGCAAGCGAAACGCGAGAGACTGCACGAGATGGGGCTGGTCGAAATGAGGAAGGTAGCCGCGGGAGCGCCAGGGGTTTGGAGCTTCTGGGGGAAGACGCGGGGTACGCATGTCGGGTTTCATCGGCAGAGAAATGATTCTAATTCCTCGCGTACCAGCCCTACTGAGAGCGCCGGCGTCCCGCCGGCGTCTTTTTGGAGTGTGGGCCG
>JBJMGZ010000529.1:0-2590 GCA_045807605.1 Thermoanaerobaculia bacterium
TCGCCGAAGCCCGTCGGCGGCTCGCTCGACGGATCGGCCGCTCGCCTTTGCGGATTGGCGGCTCTCCGATTCCCGTCGGCGGCTCTCCAATGGCCATCGGCGATGTTCCGAAACGCATCGGCGCCCGGCAATGGACTTTGCCGAGACGGAAATGCGCTTCGGGACGCCGCCAGGCTCGTTGGCGATCGCTCCGATGGACATCCGGAAAGGGCAAATCCCGAATGGCCCGGTTCGTTCCAGGCTATTATCCCGGGGAAAACCTATGACTCCAGGCAGCCTTCGGGCGCTCCTTCTCGCGTGCCTCCTCCTGGCCGCTCCGGCCTCCGCAGCCTCGACAGGATGGCAGGTCCAGGCCGGCGGCGGCTGGCGCGCGGTGCCCCTGCCGGCCACCTGGAAGCAACTGGCTCTCCAGGACCTCGACGGCCCGGTCTGGTTCCGCGCGACGCTCCCCCTGGATGAGCAGGCCCGCCTCGCCGCCGCCCGGGACAACCTCGGCCTGCTCCTCGGCCCCTCCAACGCCGGCGGCTACGAGGTCTGGGCGGGCGGACGGCGGCTGGGACGGTCCAGCGGCTTCTCCGCCGAGCTGCCGCTGGCAAGACCCCAGGTCTTCCGGATCCCCCGCGACGCGATCGGAGAGGGCGGGACGATCAGCCTCGCGCTCCGCGTGCGGCGGATCGACTGGGCCTCGGACCTCGATCCCGACGCGGGGCCGGTGGGCGACACTCTGATCCTCGGTCCCCATCAGGCCCTGGTGGACCATGCCCGCGTCGATTGGACCAGGGGCCTGCTGAGCGAGGTGCCGCTGCTCATCCTGGCCGCGCTCTTCCTCGCCGCGGCGCTCTACCACACCCTCCTCTTCGTCCGGCGGCGCAAGCAGGCCGAGCATCTCTGGTTCGGCCTGCTCTCCCTGGCCTTCGCGGTCAACACGTTCGCCAGCACCTGGTGGATCTACGAGCTCACCGCGAGCCGCGGCCTCGCCCTGCGGGTGAGCGACCTCTCCGGCCATCTCGCCGCGGCGCTGGCGATCCAGTTCCTCTGGTGCTTTTTCTCGCGGCCCATCCGCGCGCCGCTGCGCGCCTACCAGCTCTCCCATGTTGCGCTGGCCGTTTTCATCGGGCTCTGGCCGAGCGTCCGGCCGGTGCTCGCCAGCTCGGCATTCCGCGGGCTTTGGCTCCTGCCGCTGCTCGTGCTGGCGACCGTGCTCATTGCGCAGGAGGCCCGGCGAGGCAGAGCGGAGGCGGGGAAGATCGCCTTCGGCGGATTGGCGATGATCGGCATCCAGCTCCTGGAGCTGGCACGGCAGATGCTCCCTCTGCCGATCCCGCTCTCCCTGGCGGCCTTCGGCTTCGCGGCGGTCCTGGTCGCCATGGGTCTCGCCCTTTCCGACCGCTTCCGCCGGGTCCATGACGAGCTCGACCTGCTGCGCATCCGGCTGGAGGAGCAGGTGCGCGACCGCACGCACGCGCTGGAGGAGGCGATGGAGCAGGCCCTCTCGGCGAGCCAGGCCAAGAGCGAGTTCCTCGCCAACATCAGCCACGAGATCCGCACCCCGATGAACGGCGTCCTCGGGATGGCCGACCTGCTCGCCACCACCCCGCTCGACGCCCACCAGAAGGAGTACGTGCAGACCATCGTGGTCAGCGGCCAGGCGCTCCTGGAGCTGATCAACGACATCCTCGACTTCTCCCGCATGGAATCGAGGAAGCTGACCGTGGAGCGCGCTCCCTTCCTCCTCAAGGAGGTGCTCGGGGAGAGCCTGGAGATCATCGGTCCAATGGCGGCCCGCAAGGGGCTGGCGCTGCGCTCCTCGATCGCCGAAGGCACGCCGGAAACCGTGATCGGCGATCAGGGCCGCACCCGCCAGGTGCTGCTCAACCTGCTGAGCAATGCCGTCAAGTTCACACCGCAGGGAGAGGTGCGCGTGGCGCTCTCCGCCCAACCGCTGGACCACGGGCGTTTCGAAATCCGCTTCGCCGTGACCGACACCGGCATCGGCATCGCCGGCCGTGACCTGGAGAAGCTCTTCGTCCCCTTCCAGCAGCTCGACGGCTCGCCCAGCCGGCGCTATGGCGGCGCCGGGCTCGGCCTCGCCATCAGCAAGCGGCTGACGGAGCTCATGGGCGGAGAGATCCGCGTCGAGAGCGCCCCGGGAAAGGGCTCGACCTTCCTCTTCACGCTGCCGGCCGAGGCTGGCCCCGCTTGACCGACTCTTTGCCAGCAGGCCGTGCGTACTACACTATCCGCCCTTCAGGAGGATCGAATGGCAACCGTACGGCTGGATGTCACTACCGCGGCAATTTTGAAGCGACTCTCAGCGCGGCGGGGCCAGACGCAGTCCGCAGTGATCCGCGATGCCATTGCCAGACTGGCTGAAGAGGAGGGCGAGCAAATCTCTGCCTACCAGCGCCTGCAGCCCTTCGTTGGAATTGCAGATAGCGGTGGAAAGCAACTCTCGCAAGAAACGGGGAGGCGGCTGCGCGAGCTTCTCGAGGCGAAGCGAAAGCGTGCGGGCTAGTGCTCCGTCACATTTGAATTGCCGGTATGGCGAGCGGGCGGGCGGCGGGCTTTCCCTGGGACCGCTGGCGTCCCG
>JBJMGZ010000530.1:0-2586 GCA_045807605.1 Thermoanaerobaculia bacterium
CAGGTGATGCTCAAGAAGCTCGGGATCAAGACCTCTGTCGCCAGGGTGTCGGAGGTCGCGTCGGACGAGCATCTCCTGGGTCTTTCCGGATCGGACCTGGAATCGGTGCTGGTCCGCGCCGTGCTCGAAGCCGAGGCCGCGGACGCGCACGAGGTCGCGGCCGAGCACCTGAAGAAAGCTTTCGAGGACTTCCTGCCGTCCTCCAACTCCCGCGAGCGCGAGATGCAGATCCTCTGCGCCGTGCTGGAGTCCACCAGCCGCGAGCTGCTCCCCGAGCGCTACCGCAAGATGGACCGCGGCGACATCCAGGCGAGAATCTCGGAGATCAAGAGGGAATTGCGGCTGTCGTCGTAAGGAGGACCGGACGATGGGATTTCTGCTTTCGTTCCTGCTGAGCTTCATTCCCGCGCTCGGCTGCGCGGTGCTGGTGTACTGGCTGGACCGCTATGAGAAGGAGCCGCGCCTCCTGCTCGGAGCGGTTTTCGGGTGGGGAGCGGTCATCGCCGTGATCGGCGCCGTGGTGGCGCAGCTCTTCCTCGCCGGAATGATGACCGCGGCCACGGGCTCGGAGAAGGCGACGGACTTCGCCGGCATGGCCCTGTTCGCGCCGGTCACGGAAGAGAGCCTCAAGGGGATCGCCGTGCTGCTGGTCTTCCTGGTGCTGCGCCGCGAATTCGACTCGGTGCTCGACGGGATCGTCTACGCCGCGGTCGTCGCTCTCGGCTTCGCCGCCACCGAGGACCTCTTCTATCTCTACGGCGAGTACACGAAGACCGGGATGGACGGGCTGTTCACCCTCTTCGCCATGCGGATCGTCATGGGGATCTGGGACCATCCCTTCTACACCTCGTTCATCGGCATCGGCCTCGCGATGTCGCGCCTCAGCCGGTCGGCCGCGGTGCGCTGGCTGACGCCGCCGGCCGGCTGGTGCGTCGCCCTGGCATTCCATGGGCTGCACAACACCCTGGCCGCCCTGTCGGAAGGGGCGCCCGGGCTCGGCGCGCTCATGTTCCTCATCGACTGGGCCGGCTGGTTCTTCATGAGCATCTTCATCTTCATCCTGATCCGCCGGGAAGGGCGGCTGGTGGGGGCCCATCTCAAGGAAGAGATGGACGCCGGGCGCCTGAGCCCGTCCCAGTACCGCACGGCAGCCTCGAGCTGGGCGCGGTCGGGCGCCCGCCTGCGCGCCCTGTTCCGCGGCCGGATGGGAGCGACCCGCCGCTTCTACCAGGTCTGCGGCGAGCTGGCCCACAAGAAGGAGCAGCTCGCCCGCCTGGGCGACGAAGGGTGCAACACCGCCCTGGTGGAGCAGCTCCGCGCGGAGCTCGCGGGGCTGGCCGGCCAGGCCGTGGGCTGAGAGCGCATGCGGATCGTCCTGATTTCCTCCAAGGGGCCGCTCTACCGCCACCGCGGCGGCATCTTCAAACGGTCGCTGCGCTACATGCCGCTCACCCTGACGACGCTGGCCGCGCTCGTCCCCCCGGAGCTGGAGGCCGAGATCCGTTTGATCGACGAGGGCATCGAGGACGTCGATCCCGCCGCCATCGAGGCGGACCTCGTCGGCCTCACGGTCATCACGGGCACGGCGGTGCGCTCCTACGAGCTGGCAGCGGCCTTCCGCGCCCGCGGCATCCCGGTGGTGCTCGGCGGGCCGCATGTGACCCTGGCGCCCGAGGATGCCCAGCCGCACGCCGATGCCATCGTCGTGGGCTACGCCGAGGAGAGCTGGCCCGAGCTGCTGCGCGATTTCACGGCAGGCGGGATGCGCCGCCGCTACGACCAGCGGCCCGGCCTGTCGCTCGCCGGCATGCCGTTTCCCCGGCGCGACCTGCTGCCGAAGAACCGCTATCTCACCGACGACGTGTTCGAAGCCACCCGCGGCTGCGTCCACCGCTGCGACTTCTGCGTTGTGCCCTCGGCCTGGGGCACGAAACCCTTTCAGAAGCCGGTCGACGAAGTGATCGCGGACATCCGCCGGAAGGGCTCGCGCAAGCTGATTTTCGTCGATCTTAATTTGATCGCCGACCGCGGGTACGCGGCGCGCCTGTTCGCGGCGCTCATCCCTTTGCGCGTCCAGTGGTACGGCCTCGCGACCGTGCTCCTGGCCGAGGACGGGGAGCTTCTCCGCCTGGCGCAGAAGAGCGGCTGCCGGGGCATCCTCATGGGGCTCGAATCGATCTCGCGGGAGAACCTGCGGGCCTCGAAAAAAGGTTTCAATTCCCCCGAGCGCTACCAGGAGCTGGTGCAGGCCCTGCACCGCCACGGTATTGCGCTTCAGGGTTGCTTCGTGTTCGGGCTCGACGACGACACGCCCGAGATCTTCCTCGAGACCGCGCGCTTCGCCGTCGAGGCCCGCATCGACCTGCCGCGCTTCGCCGTGGTCACGCCGTTCCCGGGCACGGCCCTGTTCCACCGCCTGGAGAGCGAGGGACGGCTCCTCACCCGCAACTGGGAGCTCTACGACGGCCAGCACGTGGTCTTTCAGCCCGCGCGGATGAGCGTCGACGAGCTGCAGAGGGGAATCGAGACCGCCTGGAAATACACCTACAGCGTGCCCTCGATGATCCGGCGCCTGGCAGCCTCGCC
>JBJMGZ010000531.1:0-8199 GCA_045807605.1 Thermoanaerobaculia bacterium
GGAGACGCGCGCCACCCGGGAGGCTGCGGCCGAAGCGGTCGAGCGCGAGGCCGAGCGCCAGGCCTGCGACATGGTCATCCTGACCCCGCCGCCGCGCGAAGGGCTGGAGACGGCCGAGCGGGTGCTGAGCGCGGGCCAGCACCACCTGCTGATCGTGCCCCAGGCCCATTCCGGGCAGGTGCCCGCCCGGATCCTGATCTGCGTGGCAGTCGGGGAGCCAGGCAAGGAGGATGTCTCCTTCTCCGGCCGCCTGGCTCGCCACCTCGGCGCCGAGGCCACGATCCTGACCGTGCTCCGCGAGGAAGAAAAGGGAGCCGAGTCTCTCGCCGAGCGCTTCCTCACCCGGAGCATGCGCACGCTCTGGCGCCTGGGGGTCACGGCCTCGACCCGCATCCGCTATGGCAGCGTACGCGACGAAATCCTTGCCGAGCTGGCCGAGGGCAAGCACGACCTGCTCGTGCTCGGCACGCCGCTGCCCGGCCGCGGCGGCGAGCTGTCGCTCGGCGGCCTGATCGAGAAGCTGCTGCCGCTCCCCCTGCTTTCCGAGCTGCCGGTGCTGATCGTGCGCTCGGCGAAGGCGACTTCATGACCCCGACAAGGAGATCCTGGATGAGAGAGATCGGACTGGCGCTGTTCTGCGCCTGGTTGACGTTCGGCAGCGCCGCGATGGTCGCCGCACAGGAGCCGGCGGAGGAGCCGGCAGAGGAGACGACGGAAGCGGAGCCGCCGCAGTCGGTCGAGGAGCGCCTCGACGAGCTGGACCAGAAAGTCCGCGTGCTCGACCGCAAGTCGGAGCTGGACAAGGAGCAGGCGGCCGAAAAGGCCAAGACTGCCGGCCAGGCCACGGCGGGCAAGGACGGCTTCAGCCTGAAGTCCGCCGACGGCGCCTTCCAGCTCAAGCTGCGCGGCTATACCCAGCTCGACGGCCGCTTCTACGGCGGGGACGACGAGCGTCCGGCCAACGACACGTTCCTGTTGCGGCGCATCCGCCCCATCTTCGAGGGCACGCTGTTCAAGATCTTCGACTTCCGCATCATGCCCGACTTCGCCCAAGGGCAGACCGTGCTGTTCGACGGTTATCTGGAAGGCCGCTTCTCGCCCGCCTTCAAGGTGCGCGCCGGCAAGTTCAAGCCGCCGGTCGGCCTGGAGCGCCTGCAGTCCGCGACCGACACCTTCTTCGTGGAGCGCGCCTTCCCCACGTCGCTGGTGCCGAACCGCGACCTCGGCATCCAGGTCAGCGGCGACCTGGCCGGCGGCGGCGTCAACTATGCCATCGGCTATTTCAACGGCGTGCCGGACGGCGTCAACGGCGGCGACGTGGATGCGGAGGACGACAAGGACCTCGCGGCCCGGATCTTCTTCACGCCGTTCGCCAAGGGCACCGGACCGCTCAAGGGCCTCGGCTTCGGCGTCGCGGCTTCTCAAGGAAGCACGACCGGCACCCTCACCGCGACGGGTCTGCCCGCCTATCGCACGCCCGGCCAGCAGACGTTCTTTTCCTACCGGACGGACGGCACGGCCCCCAACACCGCGTTCGCGGACGGCGACCGCACCCGGCTGTCGCCCCAGGGCTACCTCTACGTCGGTCCGTTCGGGATCCTCGCGGAATACGTGCAGTCCTCGCAGGAGGTGCGGCGCGCCGCGGTGGTCGAGGAGCTGGAGAACGAGGCCTGGCAGGTGGCGGCTTCCTGGGTGATCGCGGGCGGCGAGCCCTCCTTCCGCGGCGTCAATCCGAAGACGGTGTTCGACCCCGCGGCCCACACCTGGGGCGCGTTCGAGCTCGTGGCCCGGATCAGCAGCCTGGACGTGGACGACGAGGCGTTCCCGCTCTTCGCCAACCCGGCGAGCGCCGCCTCCGCGGCCGACTCGCTCGGGATCGGCCTCAACTGGTATCTGAACCGCAACCTCAAGGTGATGCTCGACTACGAGCGGACCGAGTTCGACGGCGGAGGCGGTATCGCCGGAGTCGGCGACCGCGAGGACGAGAACGTCCTGTTCAGCCGCTTCCAGATCGCTTTCTAGGAGAGAACCGACATGAGACTCAAACTGGTCCTTCTGGCCTTGCTGCTGGCCGGCCCCGCGTTCGGCGCGGTCCAGCTCCTGAACGCCTCCTACGATCCGACCCGCGAGCTGTACCAGGAGGTCAACGCCGCCTTCGCCAAGCAGTGGAAGGCGAAGACCGGGCAGGACGTCACCATCCAGCAGTCCCACGGCGGCTCGGGCAAGCAGGCGCGTTCGGTCGTCGACGGCCTGCCGGCCGACGTGGTGACCCTGGGCCTGGCCTACGACATCGACGCCGTGGCCAATGCCGGCCTGCTGCCGAAGAACTGGCAGGCCCGGCTGCCCAACAACAGCTCCCCCTACACCTCGACGATCGTCTTCCTGGTGCGCAAGGGGAACCCCAAGAAGATCAAGGATTGGGACGACCTGATCAAGCCCGGCGTCTCGGTGATCACGCCCAACCCGAAGACCTCGGGCGGCGCGCGCTGGAACTATCTCGCGGCCTGGGGCTTCGCCACGCGGAAGTACGGGAATGACCCGGCAAAAGCCCAGGAGTTCATCAAGCGGCTGTTCAAGAACGTGCCGATCCTCGACACGGGAGCCCGCGGCGCGACCGTGACCTTCGTCGAGCGCGGCATCGGCGACGTGCTGCTGGCATGGGAGAACGAGGCCCTGCTCGCCGTCCGCGAAATGGGCAAGGGGCAGGTCCAGATCATCGCGCCGTCGGTGAGCATCCTGGCCGAGCCGCCGGTGGCGGTGGTGGACAAGGTGGCAAACAAGAAGAAGACCGCGGCCGTGGCCAAGGCCTACCTGGAGTTCCTCTACACGCCCGAGGGGCAGGAGATCGCGGCGAAGAACTACTACCGGCCGCGCCTTCCCGCCGTGGCCCAGAAGTACGCCCAGCAGTTCCCCAAGGTGCAGCTCTTCACCATCCAGGAGTTCGGCGGCTGGACCAAGGCCCAGCAGACGCACTTCGCGGACGGCGGCATCTTCGACAAGATCTACGAAGGCCGGTAGATGGTCGAGACAGCGGAGAAGCGGGTCCTGCCGTCCCCCCTTCCGGCCTCGGCGCGGAAGGGGCAGCGCTTCCCGGGCGGCAGCCCACAGCCGGGCTTCGGCCTCTCCCTGGGCTTCACGCTGCTCTACCTGTGCCTGGTCATCCTGATCCCGATCTCGACGGTCTTCCTCAAAACCATGACCCTGACCTGGCCGCTGTTCTGGGCCAAGGTCACGGCGCCGCGCGCGCTCGCCGCCTACGAGCTGAGCTTCCAGTCGGCCCTGATCGCGGCGCTGATCAACTGCGTGTTCGGCGTGCTGGTCGCCTGGGTGCTGGAGCGCTATCCCTTCCCGGGCCGGCGCTTCGTGGACGCCATGGTCGACCTGCCGTTCGCGCTGCCCACGGCCGTGGCCGGCATTGCCCTCGTGACGATCTATGCCGCCAACGGCTGGATCGGCCAGTGGCTGGAGCCCGCGGGGATCAAGGTCGCGTACACGCCGCTGGGGATCATCGTGGCGCTGACCTTCGTCGGCCTTCCCTTCGTGGTGCGGACGGTGCAGCCGGTGCTGGCCGATCTCGACGCGGAGGTGGAGGAGGCCGCGGCCAGCCTGGGCGCCGGCCGCCTGCAGACGTTCCGTCGGGTGATCCTGCCCGAGCTGGTGCCGGCCATCGCCACCGGTTTTGTCCTCGCCTTCGCCCGCGGGCTGGGGGAGTACGGCTCGGTCATCTTCATTGCCGGCAACATGCCCAAGCAGTCGGAGATCACGCCGCTCCTCATCATGATCCAGCTCGAGCAGTACGACTACGCGGGCGCCACGGCGATCGCGATGGTCTTCCTGCTTGCCTCGTTCTCGCTGCTCCTGCTGATCAACCTCCTGACCTGGCGCCGCAGCCGGCGGCTGTCCGGCAACGAGGAGAGGTGAATATGTCCACCGCCGCCCACCGGGGGACCGCCCTCACCGAGCCGCGCCTGGTGCGCTGGCTCCTGCTGGGGATCGCCCTGCTCTTCCTGGGCTTCTTCCTGTTCGTTCCGCTCCTGCTCGTCTTCACCAAGGCGCTCCAGGACGGCTGGCGAGCGTATGTGGCTGCCGTGATCGATCCCATCGCGCTCGCGGCCGTGAAGCTGACGCTTCTCACCGCCGCGCTCGTGGTGCCGCTCAACCTGCTCTTCGGCCTGGCCGCGGCGTGGGCGATCGCCCGCTTCCGCTTCCGCGGCAAGGGCTTCCTGATCACCCTGATCGACCTGCCGTTCAGCGTCTCGCCGGTGATCTCGGGCATGATGTTCGTGCTGCTGTTCGGCGCCCAGGGCTTCTTCGGCCCCTGGCTGGCAGCGCACGACTGGAAGGTCATCTTCGCGGTGCCGGGGATCGTGCTCGCGACCCTCTTCGTGACCTCGCCGATGGTGGCGCGGGAGCTGATCCCGCTGATGCAGTCGCAGGGGAGCGACGAAGAGGAAGCCGCGCTCACCCTGGGCGCCTCGGGCTGGCAGACGTTCTTCCGCGTGAGCCTGCCCAAGATCCGCTGGGGCCTGCTCTACGGCGTGATCCTCTGCAACGCGCGGGCGATGGGGGAGTTCGGAGCGGTCTCCGTGGTATCCGGCCACATCCGGGGCCTCACCAACACGCTGCCGCTGCACGTCGAGATCCTCTACAACGAGTACCAGTTCTCGGCCGCCTTCGCGGTGGCCTCGCTGTTGACCCTGCTGGCGCTCGCGACGCTGGCGGTGAAGAGCGTGATCGAGTGGCGGATGAGCCGGCGATGAGAGGCTGTTAAGCTCCATGCGATGCGCCGCACCCGCCTGAGCACCCTCCTGATCGGAGTCAACGCCGGCCTCGTCCTGCTGGCCGTGGTCTGCGTGGTGTTCGCGGCCATGGGCCTGCTGCGGCGGCTGGCGGACCAGCAGGCTCTGGCGCGGGTGGAGCTGGCGGGCAAGGCCGCGCTGGAGGCGGTGGAGCGCTCGGCGGAGGACGTCCGCACCTCGGCCCGGCTGCTCGGCGAGCGGCCCACCGTGGGCCGGCTCCTGCGGGAGCGGGACACGGCCGGTCTCACCGCCTTCCTGGACCGCTTTCGGCAGACCAGCCATCTCACCGGGTGCGCCGTGCTCGTCGGGGGCCGGCCGTTCGCCCGGGCCGGCCAGCTCGGCGGCCGGCTGAGCGCCGAGGCGCCGGTCGTCTCCTACCCGGGAGCGACGGCGAGCGTGGCGCTGGCGCTGGACCGTTCCTTCGTCGAGGGAGTCTCCACGCAGGTGCGATTGCCGGTGACGGTCGTCTCCGCCTCCGAGGCGGCGGAGCGCACGGACGACCCCCGCTACCTCCTGCGCGACCAGGTGCTCTCCACGGGCCAACCGGCCTCGGGCCGGCTGGAGGATGCCTACGTTTCGATCCTCCCGGTGGCCGGAGCTCTGGTGGAGACCTCGCTTCCCACGCAGCCGATCGCCTCGTCGCTGCGCGGCTTCGTCCGCACGCTGCTGCTGCTCTCCCTCTGGGTGGCGCTGCTCGCCACGGCGGCGGGATGGCTGATCAGCCGCCGGCTGGCGCGGCCGGTCCAGGCGCTCACGGCCGCGGCGGCGCGGATCGGCGGCGGCGACCTCTCGACGCCCACGCCGCGCGCCGAGGGGGCAGAGCTGGGCACGCTCGCGGCCACCATGGAGGAGACCCGGCTGCGGCTGCTGCGCCTCACCTCCGAGCTGCGCCGCCGCCAGGCCGAGGGCGAGGCCATCCTCACCGGCATCACCGAAGGGGTGTTCAGCGTCGACCGCGACCGCCGCGTCCGCTATCTCAATCCCCAGGCCGCGGCGCTGCTGGGAGTGAAGCCCGAAGAGGCCGTGGGCCGCTTCTGCGGCGACGTGCTGCGGGCGGTCCTGCCCGACGGCACCCGGCCCTGCGACGAGCAGTGCCCGATCCTCCATGCCCGTTTCCGCGGCGCCACCCGCGCCACCGAGAACCTGCTCCTCGCCGACGGCACCCGCCGCGCCGTGGTCGTGACCAGCTCGCCGCCGGCCGAGGACCACCAGTTCCAGGTGCTGCGCGATGAGACCGACGTCGAGGCCGCGCGCCGGCTGCGCGACTCGGTGCTCGCCAACATCTCGCACGAGTTCCGCACTCCGCTCTCGGCCCAGCTCGCCTCGATCGAGCTGCTTCTCGACCGCCTCCAGGAGCGCGGCGGGGACCCGGAGACCGAGGCCCTGGTCCTCTCGCTCGAGCGCGGCACCCTCCGGCTCACGCAGCTCATCGACAACCTCCTGGAGAGCGTGCGCATCGAAGCGGGCCAGGGCTCGATCCGGCGTGCGGCGGTGGCGCTCGACGAGGTGGTGGAGGAGGCGGTGAGCCTCACCGCGCCGCTCATCACCCAGCGCGGCCAGCGCCTCCAGGTGGATCTGCCCTACCCGCTGCCCGCGCTCGTCGGCGACGCGCCGCGGCTCATCCAGGTCTTCGTGAACCTGCTCGCCAACGCCAACAAGTTCGCGCCCGCGGGCTCGGAGATCCGGGTGGGAGGCGAGTTGGAAGACCACGCCGTCGCGCTCTGGGTCGAGGACGAGGGACCGGGCCTGCCCGAGGGCGAGGTCTTCCACCGCTTCATCCGCTCGGCCGGCGACGGCGAGCCCGAGCAGAGCGGCATGGGGCTCGGCCTCTGGATCGTGCAATCGATCGTCGAGCGCCACGGCGGCAGCGTCCAGGCGAGACGCGAAGGGACCGCCACCCGCATGCGAGTGATTCTTCCCTTGGAGGTCGCGTGAAGCTCCTGGTCGTGGACGACGACCTGGAGCTGCTGGGTCTCGTCTCCTACGCCCTGCGCCAGGCCGGCTACCTGGTCGTGGAGGCGTCGGACGGCCTGGCCGCCCTCGCCGCCTTCGCGCGCGAGGAGCCGTCGCTGGTGGTCTTGGATGTGAACCTGCCACGCCGTTCCGGCCTGGAGGTCTGCAAAAGGATTCGCGCGATGTCCCGCGTGCCGGTCATGATGCTCACCGTGCGCTCGGCCGAGGAGGACCAGGTACAGGCGCTCGACCTGGGCGCGGACGACTACCTGACCAAGCCGTTCAGCCCCCGTACGCTCCTCGCCCGGGTGCGTGCCCTGCTGCGCCGGGCGGGAGACGAGAAGCCGGCCCCGCTCGCGACCGGCGACTTCACGCTCGACCTGGAGCGCCAGTCCGTGACCGTGGCCGGCCGGCCGCCGGTGCGTCTCACCAAGCTGGAGCTCCGCCTGCTCCAGGTGCTCCTCGCCAACACCGGCCACACCCTCCCCGCCGAAAGGCTGCTCAGCCACGTCTGGGGCTCGCGCGGCGCCGGAGACCGCCAGCTCCTGAAGCAGCTCGTCCACCGGCTGCGCCAGAAGATCGAGGAAGATGCGGCCGCGCCGCGCTACCTGGTGACCGTGGCCGGAGTGGGGTATGTGCTGCAGGCCGAGGGAGGCGAGGCCGAGTGAAAGGCCCGTGTGCGCCATGAAGATCCGGCTTGCCGTCCCCCTTCTGGCCGCTCTCGCCGCCTCTCCTGCCCACGCGCAGCCCCGCTGGACCTTCCAGGTCTCCGTGGGCGAGGTCGCCAACCTGGAGACCTCGCTGGAGATCCGCCAGGAGGGCTCTCCCCGGATCGAGCTCGACGCCGACTATGAAAACCGCGGCTTCGAGTCGCCGCTCTACTACTCCCTGCGGACCGGTCGCTCCGGCTGGGAGCTGGAGCTGATCCATCAGAAGCTGTTCCTGAAGAACCGGCTGCCCGAGGTGCAGCGCTTCGACATCTCTCACGGCTTCAACCTGGTGACCATCAACCGCGCCTGGGAGGCCCGCGGCTTCGTCTGGCGGATCGGCGCCGGCGCGGTCGTTGCCCATCCCGAAAACGAGGTGCGCGGCCGGGAGCTCGACCCGGGGGACACGAACCTGGGCGGCGGCTATCACCTGGCCGGCCCCGCGCTCCAGGCCGGGATCGAGAAGCGCTTCGAGCTGGGAGAGCGCTGGCTGCTCGGCCTCGAAGGCAAGGCGAGCGCCGCCCGCGCCCAGGTGCCGGTCGCGGGAGGCGAGGCCGAGGTCCCCAACGCCGCGCTCCACCTTCTGGTCGGCTTCGGGTTCCGGGGCCGGTAGGCCCCTTGGCACCCGGAGGGGCGACGGACGGGTCAGGGGGAGCAAGCCCCGCAGCAGGGGAGGGCCTCCGGGCTCGCGCCCGGGGCCGCTGCTGTCGCCTCTTCGGGGCTCACTGCTCAGGAGAGGA
>JBJMGZ010000532.1:0-4999 GCA_045807605.1 Thermoanaerobaculia bacterium
AGGGGGTAAACCCCTCCCCTACATGTCTTTTCCATATCCTCAGGTTCTGAAGACCAGGGCCGGATCGATCCGGGCCACCTTGCGGAACGAGATCATGGCGGCGGCGAGGCAGAGCGCGAGCGTGCCCACGCCCACCAGCGCGGCGAAGGACGACGAGATGATCAGCTTGAGCCCGATGTTGGCCATGGCCGGCCGCAGGAACCAGGACATGACGCCGCCCAGGAGGAAGCCGACGACCGCGGCGATCGCGGCCTGCTCGCCCAGGATCTTGTAGATGTCCCAGTTGCTGCCGCCGATCGCCTTGACCGTGCCGAACTCCTTGATGTGCTCCATGGTCGAGGTGTAGAGCGTCTGCGCCACGACCACGATGCCGACCAGGCAGCCGAGGAACACGGTCATGGCGAGGTTGAGACCCAGGCCGGTGCTCTCCACCCAGTAGCGGCGGGACTGCGCGGCCCACTCGGAGCGCGTGTGCACGTCGTTGTGGGGGAGCCGGCGCTGGATCTCGCGGCGCACCGCTGCCACATCGGAGCCGGGGGCGAGCCTGACGAGGACGTAGGTCGTGTTGCCGGAGAGCTCGTCGGGCGACATCTCCTGCGCCTTGCGGTAGTCGAGGAAGAGGATCGGCGTCGTGCTGAAGGACAGGGCGTCGCGCGTGCGGCCGATGATCTTCATGCGGTGGCCGATGACCTCCCGGTACTCGCCGATGCGGAACTCGCCGAAGCGCTTCTTCGCCGAGTCGTCGAGGAAGAGATAGTTGCCGCGCCGCAGGTCGGTCAGGTCCCCCTCGACCACGTTCCAGGGGAACTTCCAGCGCTCGAAGTCCTCCAGCGCGTAGACCAGCGTCCCCTCCTTGGCGCCGGTGGGGAGGGCCACGGTCATGAACCAGACGATCAGGTTGTCGGCCCGCTCGACCCCCGGCACCGAGCGGACGCGCTGCACCGCCGTCTCGGGAAAGGTCTGGGCGAAGTCGACGTTCGGGGTGTTCCTGGACGTCACCCAGAGGTCGGCGTCGATGTGCTCGATGGTGATCGAGGCGTTGTCCATCAGCCCCATGAAGAGGCCCATCTGGACGAACACCAGGGTGACCGCGAACGCCACGCCCGACACGGTGATCAGGAAGCGCAGCTTGTCATGCAGCAGGTTCTTGCGCGCCAGATCGACGGCCATGTCACTCCCCCGGTTCCGGGTTCAAGCGGAGGATGCCGCGCAGCGTGGCCTCCATGAGCAGCTCGGCGACCTCCCCGGCCGGACGCCAGTCCACCCAGTGGTCGTTGCACTTGGCGATCTGCAGCGAGACCACGCCGTGCACCGAGCCCCACACCGCCTGGGCCACGAGGTCGGGATCCTGGAGCTCGGGGCGGAGGCGGCCGGACTCGATGGCTTCGGCCACGGTGCCGCGCAGGAACGCCCAGGCGTCCTCCTCGGGATTGCCCACCCGGATGTCCGACTCGTCCGGCCCGTGGTCCGGGTGCGGGGTCATGAACATCCAGCGGTAGTGGTTCGGGTGCTCCAGCGCGAAGCGGATGTAGGCGCGGCCGCTCTGCCGCATGCGCTCGACCGGGTCCTCGACGCGGCCGATCTTCTGAAGCTCGCGCGCCAGGCGCAGGAAGTCCTCGTCGCAGAGCGCGATCAGGACCGAGCGCTTGTCCTTGAAGTGCAGGTAGATGGCGGTGGGGGAGTACTCGATCTTCTCCGCGATCTTGCGCATGCTGACCGCGTCGTAGCCCTCCTGGACGAAGAGCTCGCGCGCGGCGTCGAGGATCTTCCCCCGGATCTCCTCCTTCTCCCGCTCCCTCCGTTCCCTGGTTCCCAAAACGCCGCTCCTTTTGTTAACGCCGTTCACTGAACACCGTTAACCTACTTGACGGCGTATCGGGATGTCAAGGGGGGCGTAGAATGAATCCACCGATGACCTGCTGCTATCTGGTCCAGAGCCACTGCGATCCCGGGCAGGTGCTCCGGCTGGTGAGAACGATCAAGCGGTCCTCGCCGGAAGCCCTGGTGCTGGTGGTGCACGACGGGCGGACGGTCGAGCTCGATTCCGGGCCGTTCCGGGAGCTGCCCGGGGTGGAGGTCCTGGTACGGCGCGAGCCGGTGGCCCGCGGCGAGTTTTCCGTTCTATCCCCTCTCCTGGCAGGGTTGGAGGAGCTGGTCGGACGCTGGTCCTTCGACTGGCTGGTCTATCTGTCGGGGCAGGACTACCCGGTCCGGCCGCTGGCCGATTTCGAGGCGGAGCTGGCGACGACCCGGTACCACGGGTTCCTGAGCTGGTGGGACGTGCTCGGGCCGGAGAGCCCGTGGCGGCCCCGGCAGGGGCGGACCCGCTACTTCTCGCAATACCGCCGCCTGCCCGACTGGACGCTGGGACTGCTCAAGGCCGGCCGCTTTCTGGGCAAGGTCTCGCCGCTGCGCTTCCACCTCCACTACGGCCCGTTCCTGGGCTGGCAGCCCCGGCACACGCCGTTCGAGGGACCGGTCCGCTGCTATGGCGGCTGGCAGTGGTGGACCCTCTCCCGGCCGGCGGTCGAGCACCTGTGGCAGGAGATCTCCTCGGATTCCCCGCTCGTCCGCTGGTTCCGCCGCACGGTGGCCCCCTGCGAGGCGCTGGTGCCGACGGTCCTCGTCAACAGCGGACGCTTCGAGCTGTTCCCGGACAACCGGCGCTACACGGATTTCGCGGGGAGCCGGGACGGCCGGCCCCGCACCCTGACGCGGGACGACCTGCCGCAGCTCGCGGCAGGCCGTTTCGATTTCGCCCGCAAGCTGGAGATGGCGAGAGACCCGGAGCTCCTGGACCTGATCGACTCGCAGGTGCTCGGGCTGGCTTGATGTAGGGGAGGGGTTTACCCCCTCCCGGGCGGGGGCAAGCCCCGCCCTACTCGACGACCTCCAGGTGGATCAGCCGGTAGCCCTTGCCGAGCATGTCGCGCCACTTGGCGACGAGGGCCGGACCGTCGAGCATCCCGGGCAGCTCCTCCTTGCTGGACCCGCCGAGGACCACGCCGTCGTAAAGCCTCTTGCCGCCGTCCGTGTAGGTCACGACCTCCCACAATCCGCTGCCGCCGCCCCACTTCTGCTGGAACTGCTCCCAGGTAGTGCCGGTCCATATGCCGTAGCTGCCGGGCGCCTCGATGAAGACGCCGGCGTAGAGGTTGCGGTTGCCGGCCTTGTACACCTCGAGATCGATCAGCCGCAGCTCCTGGTTGATGAGCTGCTGCCACTTCCTGAGGAAGTCGGGGCGGTCCTGGCCGATCCAGAGGGCGTGCGTCTCGGTGCCGTTGCGGAACACGCCGGCGAACAGGTTCTTCCCCTTCTCGGGGTAGATCTCCATGTCGACGAGCTGCATCTGGTCGTCCGGGTTCTGGGCTTCGGCGAGCTTCGTGTACTGCTCCTGGAACTTCTCCCACTCCAGGCCGGGGATCACCTTCGAGCTGTCCGGACCGCTGCGGAAGATGCCGCCCCACAGGCGCTTGCCGCCGTCGACCCAGGTCTCCACGTCGACGGGGTGCACGCCCTTGTCGGCGAGCGCCTTCATCTCCTTCTCGAAGGCGGGCCATTCCAGCCCCAGGACCACCGCGTGGCCGCTGGGCTCGCCCTCCTTGCGGAAGACCGCCAGGAACTGGCGCTGCGGCGGGGTCTTGACCGCCTTGGCGCTCGCGGGAGGCGCGGCGGAGGGGGCGGTCAGGGTGGAGCGGATGCTGTCCGCGAGCACGGTGAGGACCACCGTCGCCTCGTCGGGGTTGTCGAGCTTGAGCTCGTAGTTGCCGCCGCCCTCGAGCGCGAGCGAGGCGGTCGCGGCCTCGTCCCAGCTCGCGCCGAACCAGCCGTCGTCCTCGTACAGCGTGCAGCTCACCGTCGCCGGGTATGAGGCGATCTCGATCTGCTTGTTGATCGGCAGCGTCTGGGGGTTCGTGGCGATGGCGGCGGGGATCATCTCCACCGTCTTGCCTCCGTGCTGACAGGTCAGCCGGAGCTCGCACGATCCCATCTCCTCGCAGTTCTGGATGTACATCTGGGTGACCGTGACACGGCCCTGCGCGTGCGCCGCGACCGCGCCGCCCAGGAGCAGGACGCAGACGACCGCCAACGGGGTTCGAGCTTTCATGGGGTTGCCTCCTCGGTTCGGCTCCATGGTAAGGGTGTTGCCCTTCCGATACGCTCATCCTTCCGGGTGTTTCTACCCTATCCCAACGGAGGGGTTCTGGGCTGGGGGGGACCGGGGTATCCTCCTCCTGATGTTGCCGATCGACGAGATCGACATGGAGTTCGGCTTCCCCCGCGGACCGGATGACGAGGGCGCGCGCCCCGAGAACCGGGCCGTGGCCGCCTTCCTGGGCGGCACCGGCCGGCCGGACGATCCGGTCTTCCGCGCCTGGTTGGAGCGCGCGGCCTTCTCCGGCGACGATCAGGTCCGGGGCATGCCGATCCGCGACCAGATGCGCCTGCAGCTCGCCTTCCTGGACGAGGCGCTGCGTTTGCCGGCCGGCCCGGGAGTGTGAGCCATCCGACTCGCCGCATTCCTCGCCCTCCATCTGCTGGTGCTCGCCCTCCTGGCCGTTACGGCCTGGCTGGCGGGGCGCCTGGCCACGCGCAGGTGGATCGCGATGGAGGGCCTCGAGCGCCTGGCCGTTCCGGCGGCCCTGGGGCTCTCGCTCCTGGCCCATGCCCTGTTCGCGCTCGCCGCCCTGGGGCTCCTGACGCGGAGCGCGCTGATCCTCCTCGTCGCCGCGATCCATCTGCTGGGCATCCCCGTCTGGCGGCAGGAGCTCGCTGGAATGCGGTGGAGGTGGCGGACCGTGCTCGGCGTGCTCCTGGCCGTGGCGCCCGTCTTCGTCCTCGCGCTCTATCCGCCCACCGGCTTCGACGAGACCCTCTATCACCTGCCGTTCGCCCGCGCCTTCGCGGAGACCGGGGCGGTGCCGTTCCTGCCGGAGCTGCGCGTGCCCGTGTTCCCGCCGCTCAACGAGCTGCTCTTCGCGGGCATGCTGCTCCTGGC
>JBJMGZ010000533.1:0-4089 GCA_045807605.1 Thermoanaerobaculia bacterium
GGGAGACGCCCCACGGGGCGTCTCTACAGTTACAGGCACTTCATGAGGCGGCCGGAGCGGCCGTGGGTCAGCTCGAACGTGCCGACCTCTTTCCCGGCCACCTTGATGACAAGGGTCAGCTTCTCCCCCTCCACCCGTCCCTCGTACACGGCCGGGCGTCCGGCGTCCTCTCCCTCGTGCACCGGGCCGCCGTGCTCCGCGGCATAGGTGCCGGAGGCGCGGAACCGGCCGTCGCTCCCGACGGCGATCGGCCCGTCGACGGCGCCGTGGGCGCAGTCCATCTCGACCGCGGCGCCCTCCGGGCCGACCGTCATCTGGATGTGAGGGCCGCCCCAGACGCCATCCGCCAGGGGAGAGGAGCCGGCCATGAGCATCAGGACGGCGGCGCAGTGTAGAAATCGTTCCATGCCGGTCCTCCTCGGATGCACAAGGATCTATGCATAGCGTCGCTTCGATATGCTAGAATCACCCGTGTCAGCAACGGTCCGTTCTTCATAGGTACCAAGCATGGTAGGACGATTCGCTCTCCTCGTCTCGCTCGCGCTCTTTCTGGGCTGCGCGGGCAGGCCACAACCTCAGGTCAAAATCCGGTACACGGAGATCCAGCCGGAGCCTGCTCCGCCCGCGGCCGAGCCGGCGACCCCGGCGAAGACCGAAGGCTCGCTGCCCACGCTCGGCGCGCCGATCTCCACCCGCGAGGCCATGGACAAGGCCGTGACCTGGGCGGTGGAGGGGCTCACCTTCTACCAGAGCGGCAAGTGGGACGACGCGCGCAAGAGCTTCAGCGATGCGCGCCTGATCCTGCTGGAGGCCGACCTGCCGGACTTCTGGAAGGAGCAGGGGCTGGAGGCGATCCGCACGGGTCTGCCCGAGACTCTCCGGCACTACGACCTCGAAGCCGTGGCCCGCGAGCTGGAGCGGACCGACCGGCTGAACCCCCAGGAGATCGCCGAGCGCGCCGCCATCGAGACCGAGGTGCGCCGCATCCTGCGCCAGTTCGGCGACGTTTCGCCGGAGCAGGCCTACCTGAACGTCGTCGTCCACGACACCCAGCAATACATCTCGTTCTACCGCGGCAAGTACCGCGAGTTCTTCGAGCGCTCCTTCCTGCGCAAGCACAAGTACTGGCCGACGATCCAGCAGGTCCTGGCGTCGCGCAAGCTGCCGGACGAGCTCGGCTACATCGCCTTCGTCGAGAGCGGCTTCCAGCCCAAGGCGGTCAGCCGCGCCAACGCGCACGGGCTCTGGCAGTTCATCCCCGAGACCGGCCGGCGCTACGGCCTGTTCCAGAAGGACGACTTCTACGACGTGCGCAAGTCCACGGAGGCCGCGGCGGACTACCTGCTCGACCTGCTCAACATCTTCGGCACGCGCTCGTTCCTCCTCTCCACCGCGGCCTACAACGCGGGCGAGGGGAAGATCATGAACTGTCTGCGCCAGACCGACAGCTTCGACAAGCGCAGCTTCTGGGACATCCGGAGCTGCCTCGCGGTCGAGACCCAGGAATACGTGCCGAAGATTCTCGCCGCGGCGGTGATCAGCTCCGATCCGAAGCGCTTCGGGTTCTACCTCCCGACCGAGGACGAGATGCGGCAGCGCTACGACGTGGTCGTGGTGCCCCAGGTCCTGTCCATCGCCCGTCTCGCCGAGCTCTCCGGCGTGGACGTGGTCGACCTGCGGCTGGCCAACAACGACTTCGATCCCAGCCTGTCCGCCACCCCCGGCCGCAACTTCCCCGTCTATCTCCCGGCCGGCAAGGGCGCCCAGCTCACCACCGCGCTCGCCGCGCTCGCAGCGAGCGCAGCCGTGCCCGCGGACGAGCCGCAGGTGCTGCTCGCCTCCAGCTCGGTGCCCGAGCTCCAGCCCGAGCCCGAGCGCCGCCCGGCGGAACGGCGCACCTATGTGGTGAAGGCCGGAGACACCCTGAGCTCCATCGCCCGCACGCACGCCATCGAGGTCGAGGCGCTCGCCAAGTCCAACGGCATCCGCAGCCCGTACACGCTCAGCATCGGCCAGCGCCTGGTCCTTCCGGGGGACAAGAGCACGACCCGGGTCGTCTACACGGTCAGGGCCGGCAACTCGCTGGACGACGTGGCCGATCTCTTCTCGGTGCGGGACGAGGACATCCTGGATTGGAACGGCCTGCGCAGCCGCAAGCTCAAGAGCGGGCAGAAGCTGACCCTCTTCCCGCCGCGCGACTACGAGACCCGCACCTACAAGGTCCGCCGCGGCGACAGCCTCGCCGCCATCGCCCGCCGGTTCGGAGTGACGATCGATCACCTCGTGACCGTCAACGGATTGACATCGAGGAAGATCCTCCGGCCCGGGCAGCGGCTGGTGATGTACGTGCCGGCCTGATGGTGAAGCGCCTTTCCATCCGGGTTCCCGGGCAGGGGCTGCACGAGGTCACCCGCGAGGTGGCCGAGGCGGTGCGCGAGAGCGGCGTGAGCGAGGGGCTCTGCACGCTCTTCCTCCAGCACACGTCCGCGAGCCTGACGATCCAGGAGAACGCCGATCCCTCGGCGCGGCGCGATCTCGAGAACTGGCTGAACCGGCTGGTGCCCGAGCGCGATTCCCTCTATACCCACACCCAGGAGGGGCCGGACGACATGCCCTCCCACATCAAGGCCGCGCTCACCGCCGTATCGCTCTCGGTGCCGATCACCGGCGGCGAGCTCGGCCTCGGCACCTGGCAGGGGATCTACCTCTGGGAGCACCGGAAGCGGTCGGGGGCGCGGCAGCTTCTGGTGCACATCGGGGAGTAGGGGCGGGGCTTGCCCCCGCCCGGGAGGGGGTAAACCCCTCCCCTACATCACTCAAAGGCAAGGTTGCTTTTTCAGGGATAGTACCCGCTGATCGTCCGCGCCTCCACGCCCTTCTGCGCCACCTCCACCCTCACCGCCCGGAAGCCGTCCTCCGGGCTGTTGTTCGTAGACTGGTACGAGATCCGGTACTGCGAGCGCAGCTCCTGCTCGATCTTCTTGTAGACGCCGTCGAGCTGCGCCGTGTCTTCCACGAACCAGCTGCGCCCGCCCGACTCGGCGGCCATGCGCCGGAGCTTGTCTCCCGCCTCTCCCTTGCCGCCGTCCGCGAGGCCGAGGCCGACCGTGTAGACGGCGATGCCGGCCCGGCGCGCGCACTCCAGCGCTTGCTCGAAGGTCAGGCGGCTCGAGCGGTCCATGCCGTCGGAGAGCAGCAGCACCGCCCGCTGACCCTTCACGCCGCTCAGGTACTGGAGCCCGTAGGCCAGGCTGTCGTAGAGCGAGGTCTGGTCCTCGGCGAGCAGGCCGGTGAGCCCCTCGCGCAGCTCCTCCAGGTCGTTGGTGAGGCGCACGGCCACGCGCGGCGCGCGGTTGAAGGTGATCACCGCCGCCTGGTCCACGGGCCGCAGCGTCCGCTCCAGGAAATGGAGCGCGGCCTCGCGCGTCTCCTCCAGGCGCTCGCGCATCGAGAGGGACTTGTCGTTCAGGGTCACCACGCGAATCGGCGTCTCCCCCACCGGCTCCACGATCCGGACCTTCTGCGGCACGCCGTCTTCGAGCACGGAGAACACGCCGGGCTCGACCGTCTGCACCGGCCGGCCGGAGCCGTCGACCACGGTGGTGAAGAGCTCGACCAGGCGCACGGCCATGGCATCCGGCGCTTCCGGCGTGTTGAGCAGCACCAGGTCCTCGGCGGCGCGGCCGTCCGGCAGATAGGCGACCGCCCGCACGTAGCCCACCTCCTTGCCCTTCGGCAGGAGGATCGGCTGCGTGTAGGGCGGCTGGTAGAGGGTAGCGACCCGGTCCTCGTTGAACCAGAGCTCGACCCGCTCCACCCGCTCCCCCTGCGGCGGCTCTACCTGAACACGCGCGCGCAGGCTGTCGCGGTAGGGCCGGCCGGGCTGCGGATCGAGCAGGCGCACGGCGAAGCGCTCCGCGCCGGCGTTGAGGACCAGCTCGTCCCTGGCCAGCACCTCGCCGCTCGCGCTCAGCCCCTCGACCGCGAGCTTCTGGATCCGCGGCACGCTGCCGAGGTCGAGCGTCACCGCGTACGGCGGGCGCGTGCGGGTGTAGATCCGCCGCCCGTCGAGCAGGAACGCGACCTGGG
>JBJMGZ010000534.1:0-3509 GCA_045807605.1 Thermoanaerobaculia bacterium
CAAGACCGCCGAGGGTCCGAGCCCACCTACCGCGAGCTCAGGCCAATCTACCTCAAATAAGGAGTGAGCTGCCGCGACTCATCACCAGAGCTGCGGACTGAACGTCAACCCGCGGCACTGCATGGGCAATTCGCAGCGTGCTTATTGTTTGATGCCGCGACTCGATGCCGATTGACCCTTTCCTTGTCTTCCTCAGCCTCGCCATCTCAAGCTTATGCTGCGAATACCCACCGGAGCGCTGCGAATTGAAAATTCACCGCCCGTCGCTTCGACGACCTGTGGCGCCCCGGATCCCAAGATGCCGCGAATTGCCTGGTTTTCGCGGCAGGGTTCTCGGGTATCGCGGCAGAATTCTCTTCACCGAAGCCACCGGAGCCGCCGCGGCGGAAGCGAGAGGCCGTTTTCGCAGCGGCGAAGCTCTCATTCGCGGCAGAGGGGAGCTGGAGCATCGTGAGGCTCCCAGGCCGGCGCTCTACATCACCGCCGCCCCCCGCGTCCGCCAGCTCTGCAGGATCGTCACGTAGTTGGCGCGCTCGTGGGCGGCGGGGTCGGGGCAGCGCAGCAGGCTCAGGCTGCCGCGGAGCTGGTCGAGCGATTCGTACTCGTGCTCGACGAGCCAGGCCTCCAGCTCCTGGCGCAGGGTGAGCAGCCGCTCCGGACCCTTCTTGAGCAGGGCCGAAACGACCTGGACCGCGTCGGCCCCGGCCATCAGCGCCTTGACCACGTCGATCCCGGTGTGGACCCCGCCGCTCGCCGCGAGCGAGGCGCGCAGCCGGCCGTGCAGGATCGCCAGCCAGCGCAGGCGCAGCAGCAGCTCCGAGGAGTCGGAGAGCCGCAGCGTCGGCGTGACCTCCAGCGCTTCGACGTCCAGGTCCGGCTGGTAGAAGCGGTTGAAGAGGACCAGGCCCTCGACGCCATGGTCGTCCAGCCGCCGGGCGAAGTGGGCGAGCGCGGTGTAGAACGGCGAGAGCTTCACCGCCACCGGGATGCGGATGCCGCTCTTGATCGTCCAGATCATCTGGAGCGTGCGCCGCTCCAGGAGCTCGCTGCTCTCGTCGAGATCGGTGGGCAGGGCGTAGACGTTGAGCTCCAGGGCGTCGGCGCCGGCCTCTTCGATGAGGTCGGCGTAGGTGAGCCAGCCGCCGTCGGTGTTGCCGTTGAGCGAGGCGATCACCGGCACGCCGACGGCCGCCTTGATCCTGTGGACCTGCTCCAGGTACTCCTCCGGCCCGAGGACGAAGTCCTGGGGCTCCGGGAAGTAGGAGAGCGCCTCGGGGTGGGCGTTGGACCAGGTATCCATGTGCCGGGACGTGGCCACCTGCTCGCGCCGGATCTGCTCTTCGAACAGGGAGTGCATGACGATGGCCGGAGCGCCCGCGTCCTCCAGGCGCTTGACCATGTCGAGATCGTCCACCAGCGGGGAGGCCCCCGGCAGGATCGGGTGCGGCAGGCGGAGGCCGAGATAGCTCGTGGTCAGGTCCATGATCGTTCTCCCTTCAAGCCTCGACCGGGACAGGCGCAGGCTGCGTCATCTCATCCATCTGCGGCACCGTGATGCCGGCGAGCTGCTGGTAGACGGCATAGCGCTGGGCCGCGTTGAGCTGGGCCGCGGCGGTCAGGCGCTTGAAGCGCTCGGGGTCCTGCTTCTCGACCATGCGGAAGCGGGTCTCGTTGCGCATGTAGTCCAGCACCGCGATCCTGGGCGCCGCGGAGTCGAGCTGGAGCGGCGCCTCGCCTTGGAGCGCCCGGCGGGGGTCGAAGCGGTAGAGCGGCCAGACGCCGGACTCGACCGCCATGCGCTGCTGGTCCGCGCCGCGCGCCAGGTCATAGCCGTGCGCGATGCAGTGGCTGTAGGCGATCACCAGCGAGGGGCCGGGGTAGGCCTCGGCTTCCAGCAGGGCCTGCACGGTCTGGTTCATCTTGGCGCCGAAGGCGATCCGCGCCACGTAGACGTGGCCGTAGCTCATGGCGTAGAGGCCGAGGTCCTTCTTCGGCACCTCCTTGCCCGCCACCGCGAACTTGGCCGCGGCGCCGATCGGCGTGGCCTTGGACTGCTGGCCGCCGGTGTTCGAGTAGACCTCGGTGTCGAGCACCAGGAGGTTGACGTTGCGCGTCTGGGAGATCACGTGGTCGAGGCCGCCGAAGCCGATGTCGTAGGCCCAGCCGTCGCCGCCCATCAGCCAGACGCTCTTCTTGACCAGGCTGTCGGCGAGCGCTTCCAGGCGCCGGGCCTCGGGGCCGGGGACCTCGCGCAGGCGGCGCTTCAGGATGTCCACCCGGCCGCGCTGCTGCTGGATGCCCGTCTCGCCCGACTCGTCCGCGGCGAGGATCGCGACAGCCAGCTCCTCGCCCACCCTGTCGGCCAGGGAGCGCAGGATCTCCCCGGCCTGCTCGCGCTGCTTGTCGAGCGCCACGCGCATGCCGAAGCCGAACTCGGCGTTGTCCTCGAAGAGGGAGTTGGCCCAGGCCGGACCGCGGCCGGAGGCGTCGGTGCCGTAGGGGGTGGTGGGCAGGTTGCCGCCGTAGATCGAGGAGCAGCCGGTGGCGTTCGCGATCACTGCGCGGTCGCCGAAGAGCTGGGTCAGCAGCTTGACGTAGGGCGTCTCGCCGCAGCCGGAGCAGGCGCCGGAGAACTCGAACAGCGGCTGGAAGAACTGCGAGCCCTTGGCGTCGATGCGCTGCACCTTCGACCGGTCCACCTCGGGCAGGCCGAGGAAGAACTGGAAGTTGTCGCGCTCCGACTCGCGCCGCGGGCGCTGCGGCAGCATGTCGATCGCCTTGTGCTTCGGGTTTCCCTTGTCCTTGGCCGGGCAGATGGCCACGCAGAGACTGCAGCCGGTGCAGTCCTCCGCCGCCACCTGCAGGGTGTAGAGCAGGCCGCGGAAGTCGGGCGCCTTGTAGGGCATCGAGCGGAAGCCCTCGGGCGCGCCGGCGAGATGGTCGGCGTCGTAGACCTTGGGCCGGATCGCCGCGTGCGGGCAGACCAGCGCGCACTGGTTGCACTGGATGCAGATCGCGGGGTCCCAGACCGGGATCTCGAGGGCCAGGTTCCTCTTCTCGTACCTGGCGGTGCCGAAGGGCCAGGTGCCGTCCACGGGGAAGGCCGAGACCGGCAGCGAGTCGCCCTTGCCCGCGGCGAGCACGGCCGTGACGCGCTGCACGAACTCGGGCGCGTCGCCGGTGAGGACCGGCGGCCGGCGGCGCTCCGTGGTGACGGCGGCGGGGACCTTCACCTCATGGAGATGCGCCAGCGCGGCGTCCACGACCTGGAAGTTGCGGCGCACGACCTCGGCGCCGCGCTTGCCGTAGGTCTTCTCGATCGTCTTCTTGATGTGCGCGATCGCCTCTTCCCGCGGCAGCACTCCCGACAGGGCGAAGAAGCAGGTCTGCATGATCGTGTTGATGCGGCCGCCCATGCCGGCCTCGCGCGCCACGCGGTAGGCGTCGATGACGTAGAAGCGCATGGCGTTTGCGACGAGCTGCTCCTGCACCTCGGCGGGCAGGTGGTC
>JBJMGZ010000535.1:0-3780 GCA_045807605.1 Thermoanaerobaculia bacterium
GCCGCCGCCATCAAAGGCCTCCAGCAGCAAGGCCGGGTGGTAGCGATGGCCGGCGATGGCATCAACGACGCGCCGGCACTGGCCCAGGCCGAAGTCGGGATCGCCATGGGCACCGGCACCGACGTGGCCATGGAAAGCGCAGGGGTCACCCTGGTCAAGGGAGACCTGCGCGGCATCGTGCGGGCGCGCCGCCTGAGCGAGGCGACGATCCGCAACATCCGGCAGAACCTCTTCTTCGCCTTCATCTACAACGCCCTCGGAGTTCCCATCGCCGCGGGCGTTCTCTATCCCGCTTTCGGCATCCTGCTGTCGCCCATCTTCGCCGCGGCGGCGATGAGCTTCAGCTCGGTGTCCGTGATCGCCAACTCCCTGCGGCTGCGGCTGCTGGATCTGTAGGGATCTGCGGCCCCAGTAGCGCCGAGACTTGGATCTCGAAAACGAGACATGAGCATGTCCCGTTTCTCCGAGCCGGCGCACCACCATTACTAGAAGCAAGCAGTGCGGGCTACCGAGGACAAGCTCGGAGGCTCGGAAGTTGATAAGAATCTCTGAAGGCCAGTAAGTCGTTTTTTCGCCAGACGTAAGCTCTGGCGTGCGGCAGGAGTGCGCTCAGTTCGGCGCAAGATAGGGTTTACGGAGTCGCAAGGAGCTCGATTGCTCTGCGGTTCCACCACATTGTGTGGGCGAGCCGTTGTAAGGAGGATTGCTCCCATGGTGGGGGCACAAGTTCAACCCTTTTTTGACGTGAAAACGTCGAGATGGAGGCAACGAACATGAGGAAGAGCATCATTGCTGCGGGCTTGCTCATCGCCGGACTTGCGGGGAGCGCCGCGCACGCACACCAGTGGGGCTGCTGGATTCAGGCGGACCGCAATGTGAAGATCCGCAATGCCTCGGGCGGGTCCCAGGCGGCCTCCGCCATCAGCGACTGGAACAGCATGACCATCCTCAATTTCTCCTATGTCAGCTCGGGCGAGGAGACCTATGTCTTCAACGCCAACTCCGGCGCCACCGGTTGGGGCGGTATCGCCCGCATCACCAACTACAGCGGCTGCACCATCCTCCGGGCGACCGATCAGGTGAACACCTACTACTACTCGGGGTCCTCGGTTGCAGCCCGCGGCGTCCACTGCCAGGAGATCGGCCACACCTTCGGCCTCGATCACTCCAATGACGGCGGCTGCATGGGCGGCGGCTACTGGTACGACATCTCCACCCACTACCGGCCGGTCTCCCACAACGTCAACGACGTCGGAACGATGTACGCCAACCGGGTCGCCGGCAACTCGGCCCTCCCGCTGGTCGGACCCGAGGCGGACGCGCCCCGCATCCACGCCTACTGGGTCAACAACCCCCGCAGCCTCCGTGAGACCACCCGCCTGGCGAGCGACGTCGTCGTCGCGACGGTGACCAACGTGGCCGACGGCGCCCCCATCCCGAACACTGCCCGGGCCGGCGCCAGCGCCATCCCCACGCAGCGGGTGTCCTTCGACGTCATGAGCAGCCGCAAGGGCTCGCTCGTCGAGAACGAGTCCTTCGTCCTCTTCCAGAACGGCAACGACGCCAACCGCTTCGACGAGGACCCGAGCTACAAGGTGGGCCAGAGCTACGTGCTGTTCCTGACCCCGCGCAAGGACGGCACCTATCTGGTGGTCTCCCCGCAGGGCCGCTATGAGATCACCGAGAAGGGATTGGCCCCGGCGGCCCAGGACGGCTTCGCCGCAGGCCTCAAGGGCGCCAGCCTGGAGGACGTGATCCTCGACGTGGCGCGGGCCATCGCCGAGTAGTAGAGTCCTGCCCCTGAATCCAGCGTGCGCCGGCATGGCAATGAGGTCCCGCCGGCGCACGCTGGAGCCTTCTCCATGACCCTCCATCCCCTGTTGCGCCGCCTGCGGCCCCTGTCGGTCCCCGTCCTCTGCCTGCTGGCGGCGGTCGTGGCCACCTGGCCCCTCCTGCCTGCCATCGCCGGCGCTCTGCCGTTGGGGACCGAGCATGAGGCCACCGTGCCGCTGTTCAATCTGTGGACCTTGTGGTGGGACGCGGACCGCGCGCCGCACGGCTTCCACGGGCTCTGGAACGCTCCCATCTTCCATCCGCTCGAAGGGACCTTCACCTTCTCGGAGCCGCTGCTCCTGCAGGGGTTCACCCTCTCGCCTCTCTGGTGGATGGGCGCTCCGCCGGCCGCGATCTACAACCTGGCGATTCTGTTCACCCTGGTCTGCAACGGTCTCGCCACCAGGAGCCTGGCGCGGGCGCTCGGTGCGCGGCGCGGCGCGGCCCTCCTCGCGGCGCTCGCCGGCGTCACCCTTCCCTATACCGCCAAGGTCCTGGGTGTGCTCCCCGTGCTCCCCCTCTTCGGCACGATCTGGGCGCTCGCAGCCCTGATCCGTTTTGGGAAGGAGGGCGGGTGGCGACCCGCGGCGCTGGCGGTCCTGTCGTTCGCCGCGCAGTTCCTCGCGGGGGAGCAGATGGCGCTCCTGAGCCTCCCTTTTCTTCTCCTGGCCGGGCTCGTGGCGCTGGCGGAGCAGAGGTTCCGCGCCCGGTCGATCGCGACGCTCGGCGCTCTGGCGATCCTCGGAGCCGTCGTTCTTTCGCCCATCGCCGGCACGGTCAGCTCCTTTCATGAGAAGTACGGGTTCACGCGATCCGAGGAGGTCGTGACGGCCCTCTCGGCCCGGGCCCGGGACTTCGCGACCCGCCCCAGCTCCTCCCGCCTCGCGTTTCCGCCCCGCGAGGACTCGTATGCGGGGGATACGGGGGGGCTCTTCCCCGGCTTTCTCCTTCTCGGTCTGGGGGTGGCAGGAGCCTGGCTGGGTTGGCGCCAGGGGGAGCGGAGGCTCTGGATCGTCTGCCTTCTCGTCTGCGCCGCGGGTGGCGGGCTGCTCGCGCTCGGTCTCAACCTGAGGATCGGGGATTGGCGGCCCTTCGCCAGTCTGCGGGAGGTGGTGCCCGGCCTGCGCACACTGCGCAGCCCTTTCCGCGCCGTGGCGATCTCCCAGGCGGTGCTTGCGGCGTTGGCCGCGCTGGCCCTGGCCCGTCTCGCCTCCTGGCGCGGAAATGCCGGCAGGATTCTCGCTCTTGTCCTGGGGGTCCTGGCGGCAACCGAGAACCTCGCATCTCCCGGCGTTCTGGTGCCGACCCCCAAGACCCCGCGCACCGCCTGGACGAGCTGGTTGCGCGAGCGGCCGGGGAAGCTGATCGTGGCGCACGTCCCGCTGCCGCGCGGGCTGCACGTCTCCGACTACGAGATGGAGGCGTGGCGGATGTTCGCCCAGATCGACCACCGCCGGCCGCTGCTCAACGGCTACTCGGGCTACTTCCCCTCCGGGTACGGTACCTTCCAGGTGGACATGGACGAGAACTTTCCTTCCGACCGCCTCCTCTGCATGATGGCGTTCGGTATGGGGGTCAACACCCTGGTTCTGGACAATTCCTACGTGGAGGGGCGGAGCGCCCTGCTCGAGAGCTACTCCGTGCGGGGCTTCCTCGAGCCCGAATATAGAGATCCTGCGGTGGCGATCGTGCGTCTGAGCCCACCCCCCGAGGCCTGTGGCGCAGAGTGACAGAAGCGCCCAGCCTTCCCGGAGTTGCGGTCAAGCAAACAAGGTCGCGGTGAATAGAATACGGTTGCGGTGAACCGATTGAAGTCGCGGTCCATAGAATAACGTTGCGGTCAACGGATCGCCGTTGCGGTCAACCGGCAGACATTGCGGTGGACTATTTACCGTTGCGGTGCATAGAACGAAGTCGCGGTGGATAAAATAGCGTTGCGGTGAACAG
>JBJMGZ010000536.1:0-8589 GCA_045807605.1 Thermoanaerobaculia bacterium
ACGTCGCCGCTCCGGCCGGCTCCGGCGAGACCGATCCCACGGCCGGAAACACCACCGTGCACGGCCGCGCCATGAACCGCCGGGTGGAGATCTTCCTCACGCACCAGCCGTGACACGCCATGCCCGATCCGGGTTTTCATCGCTGGTCGGCTCCTCGACAATGGTGTCGATTACAATGCCGGACCAGCTCGACGAGGATCTCCGGTGGTTCAGAGGAAGGGGAATGGATGAGCTCGAAGCGCTTCAAGTCCACGGCCAAGCCTGCGCCGGCGTCCGTAGCTCTGTCCGGCGCTGTGCTGGCCGAGGTACGCGGCCTCATCATCGAAGCCCGGCAACAGACCGCCCGGATGGTCAATGCCGGCCTTACGCTCCTCTATTGGCAGGTCGGGAACCGCATCCGGCGGGAGATCCTCGGGGAAGAGCGTGCGGAGTACGGAACCGAGATTGTCTCCGCGCTGGGGAGACAATTGGAACAGGAGTTTGGCCGCGGCTTCTCCTCGAAATCGCTTCACCACATGATCCGGTTTGCGGAAGCGTTCCCGGCGATCGAGATTGTCTCCGCACTGCTGAGAGAATTATCGTGGACCCATTTCAAGGCGCTCATTTACCTCGATGATCCACTGAAACGAGATTTCTACGCCGAGATGTGCAGGATCGAGCGCTGGAGCACGCGGACGCTGCAGACGCGCATCCAGTCGATGCTCTACGAGCGCACCGCCCTTTCGAAGAAACCCGCAAAGCTGATCCAGCAAGAGCTCCAGGCGCTACGCGAAGAGGACCGGCTGACGCCTGACTTGGTCTTTCGCGATCCCTACGTGCTCGACTTTCTCGGTCTCCGAGATACCTACGGCGAGAAGGATCTGGAAGATGCCCTGCTGCGCGAGATCGAGTCCTTTCTCTTGGAGCTGGGCAGCGGCTTCGCCTTTGTGGAACGCCAAAAGCGCATCACCCTGGATGGCGACGATTACTACCTCGACTTGCTCTTCTTCCATCGCCGCTTGCGTCGGCTGGTGGTCATCGAACTGAAGATCGGCGATTTCAAGCCTGCAGACGCTGGCCAGATGGAGCTCTATCTGCGCTGGCTCGACCGCTACGAGCGGCAGAAAGGTGAAGAGAAGCCTCTTGGCATCATTCTCTGCGCCGGCAAGAAGCGCGAAACCGTGGAAGTGCTCGAGCTTGAACCCCGCGGCATCCATGTCGCCGAATACCTGACCGAGCTCCCTCCCCGCGAGCTCCTGGAGCAGCGTCTCCATGAGGCTGTTGTGCGCACTCGTCTTTGGTTGGAGCAGCATTCTGTAGATGAGGAGGCAACCGCAAAGCTCGTCCGTGCACGCAAGAGGAAAGATGTGCGGTGATTTACAGCGAAGCTGCTGGTTTTGACCTCAAAACGCCCCCCTGAACCCTCCCCCGCTTCGCGGGAGAGGACGCCACCGCCCGGGACGGGCCGCAAGAGCCTGGCGTCGGGAAGGGGTGGGCTCCGGCCCCGGGGGGGAGGGCGGGCCGCGCGTGCTCCGTCACACCTGAGTTGCCGGGAGGTCACGCTTTCCCTGGGACCGCTGGCGTCCCCGCCGGCATCTCCGGAGAAATCGGCGGAACGCCGGCCTTCTCTCCTCTCCACCCTGCGGAAGATGCTCCGAAAACGGCCGCACCCGCCTCCGAACCCGCGGTGCATGCCGCGAAACCCGTGGGTATCGCAGCATCTCCACTTCTCCCGCTGGGGGATCTCCTCGGATTTGCAGCATACGAACCCGTCCCCGGCGTCCGGATCGGCTCAGATGCTCCAAATTTAGGAGCTTCACCCTCTGCGCTCTGGAGTTTTGCTCCAAAACCTGGCGCTGATGCTCCGAAGTTGAGGATTACGCGTGCTGAGGTGCGCTGGCATGCTGCAAATCAATGTGGTTTGGGAGCATACGCATTGGGCGCTGGCCCTGCGCCACCATGATTCGGAGCATCCGCGCGGGGCCGAGGGGACTCGGCGGCAGACGATGCTGCAAATCCGTCCACGTCCGGACAGGCAAGGCCGGCGTTCCGCCGATCTCTCCGGAGATGCCGGCGGGGACGCCAGCGGTCCCAGGGAAAGCGTGACCTCCCGGCAATGCAGGTGTGACAGAGCCCTTGGAGGAGGGCGTTCCGCCGCTCGCACCTGCTAAAATTTGGCCCCCCATGACCGCGTCCCATGCCGACGTCGCCGCTCCGGCCGGCTCCGGCGAGACCCAGCCCACGTCGGGAAACACCTCCGTGCACGGCCGCGCCATGAACCGCAGGGTGGAGATCTTCCTCATGCACCAGCCGTGAGGGCATTCCGAACCGGGCGGCGGCAGGTGCCCCCCGTAGCACGTCAGGTTGAAGCGGTATCGTCAGGCGAAGCGTCAGGACGGTTCACTTCTTGGAGCGGGTTTCTATGGCTTCGCCAAGTCGTTCGTCGCAAGATCAGGTAGACCGGGAGACTGACCAGCCAGAACGCGAAGGCGAGGGCGGTCCACACGATAGGGGTGATGTTGACACCGTTCTTTTTCAGCCGATTGGAGTCTTGCCACACCCAGCACGATGAGAACACGGAAATGGTGAGTCCTACAAATCTGGCGAGCGACTCGATTGAATCAGTCATGATGTGCCCCTCCGAGTTTCGTCACTGGCCCCGCGCGAAGCGTTGAGCCCATTATGCCGGTTCCGTTCAACGGTTTGGGCCCTCTAGGGACTCTCTATCACTATGACCAAAATCAAGCAAACGTTTCGGTGGCAGCGTGAAGGTTTTGACGCTCCCTTGAACCTGGCCTCTCCGTCCGCGACGAACCGTGATTCCGGAGGCTCCTGGGCTCGCATTCGATCCTCCCTGCCGGCAGCTCGTACCGAGGCTCATGCCGCCTCCTGGAACGTCAAGCCGGAATTCAGCAAGCAGGGTATATAGCGTGCCACTCAGGGCGCTGGCATCGGTCGAAGAGGACCCGCGCCGCGGAAGACCCAGGCGCCGCTCACCCGGTCCGGGGTGCGCTCGACAGCGGGGCATTGAGACCAGTCCAACATCGCATCCAGCCTAGCAAAAATTTGCGTCGCTCCTCGACCCTGCGGGCACAGGGACGATCTCGGCCCGTCCCCCTTCTCCTTCCTTGAGCACCTAGCTTTATAGAGGAGAAGCCACGGCCCCATGATCGCCGCTCATGAAGTGACCGACCTGCTCGTCCGTTGGGGGGAGGGGGACCGCGTCGCGCTGGCGACGCTGACGCCGCTGGTCTATGCCGAGCTGCGCCGCCTGGCGGCGCGGGCGCTGTCGCGCGAGCGTCCGGACCATACGCTCCAGCCCACCGCGCTCGTCCACGAGGCGTTCCTGCGCCTGCATGGCGGCCGGCCGGCCTCCTGCCACGATCGCCTTCATTTCCTTTCTCTGGCGGCCCGGCTGATGCGGTGCATCCTGGTGGACCACGCGCGGTCCCGGAAGGCCGCGCGCCGGGGGGCCGGAGCCGTGCGGCTGCCTCTCGAAGGGATCGGAGAGATGGCGGCGGAGGCTTCGCCGGTCGATCTCCTGGATCTCGACGCCGCTCTCTCCGAGCTGTCGGCGGCCGACGCCCGCAAGGCCCGGGTGGTCGAGCTGCGCTTCTTCGGTGGCCTGTCGGTGGAGGAGACCGCGGACGTCCTGGGCGTTTCGATGCCCACCGTGATCCTCGACACCCGCCTCGCCCGGGCCTTCCTGTTCGATCGCATGGCACCTGGGAGCGCGTCTGGGAGCGGAGGAAGCCGCCGTGCATCCTGAGCGCTTCCAGCAGGTCGAACGGCTGTTCGGCGCGGTGATGGAGCGCCCGGAGGGCGAGCGGCAGGCGATCCTGGCCGGTCAGGACTCGGATTTGGTGGCTGACGTGGAACGCCTGCTGGCCGCCGATGCCCGTGCCGGGCGGTTCCTGGAGGACGCCGTGGCATCCGGAGCGGCGGCGGTGCTCCAGGGGGACGAGACCGGCCTGCGGCTGGGACCCTACCGGCTGGTGCGCGAGCTCGGCCGCGGGGGCATGGGCGTGGTCTATCTCGCCGAGCGCGACGACGAGGAGTTCCAGCAGCGGGTCGCGGTCAAGCTGCTGCACCGCGGTCTCGAGACCGGCGAGATCGTGGCCCGTTTCCAGGCCGAGCGGCAGATCCTCGCCCATCTCGATCATCCGTCGATCGCGCGCCTGTTCGACGGCGGGACGAGCGCGGACGGACGGCCCTACTTCGTCATGGAGCTGATCGAAGGCAAGCCGATCGACGCCCACTGCGATGCCGAGGGGCTGTCCCTGCGCGCCTGCCTGGAGCTGATGATCGAGGTGCTCGCGGCGGTCCGCGAAGCGCATCGCAATCTGGTCGTGCACCGGGACCTGAAGCCGTCCAACGTGCTGGTGACCGCGGAGGGCCGGCCCAAGCTGCTCGACTTCGGCGTGGCCAAGATCCTCGATCCCGAGGGAAGGCCGGAGCTCACCCTGCACGGCCTCGCGCAGCCCATGACGCTCGCCTGGGCCAGTCCGGAGCAGGTCCTGGGCCTGCCGGTGACCACGGCGACGGACGTCTACGCGCTCGGCGTTCTGCTCTACCGGCTGCTCACCGGCCGCCACCCGTATCCCGTCGAGGGCAGGTCCGTGCGCGAGATCGAGCGCCTGATCCTGGAGCACCGCCCCGAGCGGCCGAGCGCCGTCGCGGTTCCTCGCCTGGCGCGCCAGCTGCGCGGCGATCTCGACACCATCGTCCTCGGCGCCCTCGCGAAGGAGCCGGCCGAGCGCTATGGCTCGGTCGAGCGGCTCGCGGAGGACCTGGGTCTGGTCCTCGAGGGGCGTCCGATCACGTTCCGGCCCACGCCGCTGCGCACCCGCGCGCTCAAGTTCGTCCGCCGGCACCGCTGGGGGACCGTGGCCGCCGGCCTGATCGCGGCCCTCGCGCTGAGCCTCGCCGGCAGCCTGGCCGTGGGCTCGGCGCGCACCGCCCGGGAGCGCGACCGCGCCACCCAGGTGGCTTCGCTGCTCGTCGACCTGTTCGAGATCGCCGATCCGGGAGAGCGGCGCGGCAGCTCGATCACCGCCCGCGAGCTGCTCGACCAGGGCACGGACCGCGTGCTCCACCGCCTGGAGGGGCAGCCCGAGACCCAGGGCGCGATGCTGACGACCCTGGGCCGGCTCTACGTCCAGCTCGGGCTCTACGACCGCGCCGTCGCGGTGCTTCGCGAGAGCGTCGCCGTCGAGCGCCGCCGCGGGGAGGACCACCCCGATCTCGTGCTGGCCTTGCGCGGCCTCGGCCGCGCGCTGGCGCTCGGCGGCCGTTTTGCCGAGGCCGAGCCGGTCTTCCGCGAGGTGCTCGAGACGGCCCGGCGGCTCTACCCCGCGGACCATCACGAGGTCGCGGTCAGCCTCAACAACTATGCCCTGGTGCAGCACGATCTCGGCCACTACGCGGCAGCCGAGCCGCTCTATCGCGATGCCGTCGAGCTGGAGCGCCGGAGCGGGACGGGGGCGGCCGTGGCGCGCGCCAACTGGGCGCTGCTGCTCATCGACCTCGGCCGCTACGGCGAAGCCGCGGCCGTAAGCCGGGAGGTGCTGGCGCTGCGGGAGAGGGAGTCGCCGCCGGACCCGGAGGGCGTCGCCAGCATCCTCGAATATCTGGCCATGGCCCTCCAGGGCGCGGGCCGGCTCGACGAGGCCGAGGCAGCGGCGCGGCGGAGCCTGGCCCTGCGCGAGCGCCACCTGGGGCCCGACGACCGCGACATCGCGCGCAGCCGCAACGTGCTCGGAGCCGTGCTGCGCGACCGCGGCGATTTCAAGGCCGCCGAAGCGCTGCTGCGCCGCGCCCTGGCCGAGCGCCGGCGCCTGCTCGGTCCGGCTCATGCCGAGGTGGCGGTCAGCCTGGAAGACCTGGGCGATCTGCTCACCGCCCGCGGCCGATATGCCGAGGCGGAGGAGACGTTCGCCGAGGCCATCCGGATCCTCTCCTCATCGTTCTCGGCCGGACACCCGACGATCCTTCGCCTCCAGGCAAAAAGAGACGGGCGCCCCCCCGCGAGGATGGCGCCCGCCAGGCTGCGTCAGTGAGGCTCGATCACGACCTGATCCACGTCACCGCCGAGGAACATCGGGATTCCCCACTCGTCGAGCGGATCGCCGATCGCCTCCATGCCGATCGCGTTGCTGCCGGTGGCGCGGTCGAAGCGCCCGCTGAGGTTCGTGTTGAAGGGGACGTTGACGATCGGATCGACGTAGGTGAACGACGTGTTGGCGAAGCGCAGGCCGGTGAACGTCTGCTGCCCGGCGAGGGCTCCGGGGAGCGTGAAGAAGCGATGCCAGTACTGCCCGATGTTCGCGGCGGCATGGTTGGCCGTGTTGACGTAGCCCGGCCACCAGTTGGGATTGCTGAAGTTGCCCCCGGCGCGCAGGAGCGGGGCCACCTTGCGGATCCAGTTGCCGTCCGTGGTCGCGACGTTGTAGCCCCTGCCCGGCTCCGCGCCGTTGGCGCCGTCGAGCTCCTCGCCGTAGACCTTCCGGAACTGGGCGACCGGGTACGGGACCGTCTGCTCCATCACCTCGCGCATGGTCCAGCCGATGAGGCCGGGCCGGCAGGCCGTGACCCGCGCCCAGCCCGCGAAGTTCTGGGGGATGCCGAAGAGCGCGGGCGTGATCCGCTGCACCACGCCCGGCAGCAGGGTGGGGAAGTTGACGGTCGCGATCGCCGGACCGCCGGTGCGGGCGAAGAACTGCACGTTGACCGGCCCGATGTCGACTCCCGTGGCGTTGGCGATGCCCATCATGGTCTCGACCGGCGGCGTCGACGGCAGCCCGGCCGGGATCGCGAACGGCCCGGTCTCGACGTGCTCCGGGTTGAGCAGGCGCAGGGCCGGAGCGAACTGCATCATGCCCGAGCCCATGCGCAGGCGCCCGCCGGGCACGAGGTTGGAGGGCGGACCGTTGCCGAACACGTCCACCATGAGGAAGTCGCCGAGGATCGGGTTGCCGTTGGACTTCGCGGAGGTGAGGAGGTCGAGGTTGAAGGGCGTGGGATTGCTCAGGTAGAACGGCTCGCCGAGCGCCCACAGCGAAGTGTCGAGGAACATGCCGAACGGCGGCAGCGTGACCGTCGCCGAGGCGAGCGGCGTGGACGGCGCGATGACGCTGTTGACCACGACCGTCGTGTTCGTCGGGTTCGGATTCATCACGCAGGTCAGCGGCAGCACGCCGTTCAAAAAATCCTCCGCCGCGGTGTTCGAGGCGGGGAAGGGCCCGGCGAAGAGCGTGGTCGAGCTGTCCTGGCTCATCTGGAGCTGCTGCATCGAGCCCTCGCCCGGGGAGAAGTCGTCGGGATCGTAGTAGGTCTGGCCGTTGGAAAGCGTGAGGTGCCCGAAGTGATGGATCGTGGCGCCGACAATCGGATGATCGGCGGTGACCTCCACCGAGCCGATGCCGGGTCCGAGCTGGCGCAGCTCGACCGCGCCCTTGACGAACGTCTGCTCGGGGCCGAGAGTGATCGGGAGCACGGCCAGGATCGTTCCCGCCGGATCGCGGTAGGTGATCGTGGCATTGACCGTCACCGACGGGCTGGGATTGTTGACCACCACCGCGCTGCGGAAGTCGGACATGTCCACCGGCGCGGTCTGGTCGGCGTCCGGATTGAAGAACACGCAGGCCCCCCACTTCTGCAGCGCGGGCGATCCCTGGAGGTGCACGGAGGAGTGCATCCAGTGGTAGTCGTTGCTGCTCGTGGGATTGGTGAACAGGGCCGGATCGGCGAAGACGTCCGGCGGCGCCTGGGTGACGCCGCTCGGGAAGGGCTGAGCGATGGCCAGGCAGAGGGGCTGCGGGACGGGCTCCGGATCGATCGCGACCTGGGCTCCGGCGGCCGCGAGCCCGAGGGCCGCCAGCAGGGGGGCGATGGCCAGAATGCGCGGCAGGGGGCAACGAAGAGTCATGAGGCGCTCCTTTCCGGCGGGGCTCGATCGCCCCGCCTCATGGAGGAACGCGGAAAAACCGGGGCGGAGAGATAAGATCCCTCCGTGACCACGCCACAGTCGGTGCGCCTCCTGCTCCGCGCCGCGCTCGCGCTCCCCATGATCGCCTCGGGGATCGCCAGGCTGATCCCCGTGCAGATGCCGCCGCTGCGGCCGCTCGATCTCATGCAGCGGCTCGGCGAGCTCACGCAAGGCGAGCTGCTGCGGGCGTTCGTCGGGGCCTCCCCGCTCTTCCAGTCGTTCACCGGCCTCGCGGTCCTGCTCGGCGGCGTGTTGCTGCTCTTCCACCGGACGGCACTCCTGGGCGCCCTGATCTGCGCCGCAAACCTGGCGATGGCGCTCGCCCTGGCCCTGGGCTACGGCCTGCCATGGCTCTACGTGTCCTGTCTGCTTTTCCTGTCCGTTCTCCTGCTCGTTCCAGACCTGCGCCGGCTGATCAATCTGTTTTTCCTGGACCGCGCCGTCGAACCGGCCGAGATGCCGCCGCCCGCGGGTCCGTGGCCCGACCGGCTGCTGCTCCTGGGCCTTTGCTTCATCGTGTGGGGAGCCGTCGAGGCCTTCCCGCGCTTCGGTCAGCTCCATCCTCGGAAGCCGCCTCTCTACGGAGCCTGGAACGTGGAGGAGCTGATCGTGGACGGCGAGGA
>JBJMGZ010000537.1:0-5125 GCA_045807605.1 Thermoanaerobaculia bacterium
GAGGAGGTTGGTCACCGTCAGGTCCACGGCCATGGACGAGAAGACGGGCGCCCCGTTCCCCGCGTCGGCGCCGTAGAAGCGCACGCCCCAGTGGATGTAGTTGGCCACGCCGCGGTGGTGCATGGCCACGCCCTTGGGCCGGCCGGTGGAGCCCGAGGTGTAGATGAGGTAGCAGAGGTTGTCCGGCGTGGTGCACCCAGCGGGGAGGAACCCCCGCCCGTCCGGATCGTCAACGCGGATGACATTTTGAACCCCACCCGGCACCTTCCCGACCAGCGGCGCATGCGTCACCAGCACCGGCGCGTGGGCATCCTCCAGCATGATCCGCAGGCGCTCCTCCGGCCAGGTGGGATCGAGCGGCAGGTACGCGCCGCCGGCCTCCAGCACGCCGAGGACGGCCACCATCATGTCGAGCGAGCGCTCCAGGAACAGGCCCACGGGCACGTCCGGCCCCACGCCCAGGCTTCTCAGCCGGCTCGCCAGGCCGCGGGCCTTCTCCATCAGCTCGGCGTAGGTCAGGCTCTGATCCCCATCCAAGACCGCCACGGCGTCCGGCGTCCGCGCCGCCTGGGCCGACACCCCCTCGTGCACGAGGAGCCTCGGCGGCTCGGGCGTCCTGGGACGGCTCCAGGCGGCCAGCTCCTCCTGCTCGGCCGCGGTCAGCAGCGGCAGGTCGGAGAGCCTCCGGCCGGGATCCTCCACCGCGGCTTCGAGCAGGGTGCACAGATGGCCGAGCATCCGGTCCACGGTGCCGGCGTCGAACAGGTCGCAGGCGTACTCCAGGACTCCGGATGCGGCGCCGCCGTTTTCGACGAGCATGAGGGTCAGGTCGAACTTCGCGGTGCCCGTGTCCACGTCCAGCAGCTCGGTCTCCACCCCGGGCAGGGCCGGCCCGGCCGCGGCCTTCTGGAGCACGAGCATGGTCTGGAAGAGCGGGTTCCGCCCCAGGTGGCGGTCCGGGTGCAGCTCCTCCACGAGCTTCTCGAAGGGGACGTCCTGGTGCGCGTAGGCGTCCAGGGCGGCGGCGCGCACGCGGCGGCCCAGCTCCCAGAAGGACGGGTCCCCCGAGAGATCGAGCCGCAGCGCCAGGGTGTTGGTGAAGAAGCCGATCAGCCCCTCCAGCTCCAGCCGCGTGCGGTTCGCGATGGGCGAGCCCACGACCACGTCCTCCTGGCCCCCGAGGCGGACATAGCGCGCGAGCAGCGCCTGCCAGCCGGCGAGGAGCGCCATGAACGAGGTCCAGCCGTCCCGCCGCGCCAGCTCACCGAGCCGGCCGAACAGCTCCGCGGACAGCTCGAACGGACGCCGGCCGCCGCGGTTGCCGGTGGCGGGCGAGGGCTGGCGGTCGTAGGGCAGCTCCAACGACTCCGGCGCTCCGGCGAGGGTCCGGCGCCAATGCGCCACCTCGCGCTCCAGCACCTCGCCCGCGAGCCACTGCCGCTGCCAGCGGGCGTAGTCCGGGTACTGCACCGGCAGCTCCGGCAGCGGCGACGGCTCGCCGGCCGCGAAGGCCGCGTAGATCGCCCCCAGCTCCCGGAGGAGCACGCCCAGCGACCAGGCGTCCGACACGATGTGATGGGTCACCACCGCAAGGAGCCGCTCCTCGTCCGACAGGCGGAGGAGGAGCGCGCGCACCAGCGGCCCGGTTTCGAGATCGAAAGGCCGGCGCGCCTCCTCGGCCAGGAGCCGCAGGGCCTCGCGTTCCCCGGGAACGTCCACCACGGGCAGCTCAAAATCCGACGGCGGCAGCACCACCTGGAGGTTGTTCCGGAAGACGGTCCGCAGCGCCTCGTGGCGGCGGACGATCTCGGAGAGCGTGCGCTCCAGCACGTCCTCCCGCACCGGCCCGCGGAGCCGCAGCGCGCCGGGCACGTGGTAGGCGTCCTCGGGATCGAGCTGGTGCAGGAACCAGAGCCGCTGCTGGGTGAAGGAGAGCGGCGCAGGGCCTTCCCCGCGGACCAGCGGCGGCGGCTCCATTCCCAGGACCGAGGCGCGCCTCGCCGCTTCCAGGCGCTCCGCCAGGGCGGCCGGGGTAGACGCCTCGAAAACCGCGGCCAGCGGCAGCTCGACGCCGAACACCGAGCGCACCCGCGACACGAGCTGCGTCGCCAGGAGCGAGTGCCCGCCGAGATCGAAGAAGCTGTCGCCCGTACCCACCCTGTCGCGGCCGAGGAGCCCGGCGAAGAGGTTGGCGAGCAGCTCGGCCTCCGGATTCGCGGCTCCCTCTTCGGCTCCGGCCGGTTCCAGCTCGGGCCGGGGCAGGGCGCGGCGGTCCACCTTGCCGTGGGCGTTGAGCGGCAGCGCCGGCAGCGCGGCCCAGGCGGCGGGCACCATGTAGTCCGGCAGGCGCTCCCGCAGCCAGGCCTTCAAGGCCGCGGGCTCCTCTTCGGACACCACCCAGGCCGCCAGGACGATGCCTCCCGGCGTCTCCATGGGGACCACCGCGGCCTCGCGCACTGCCGGGTGCAGGGCCAGGAGCGCCTCGACCTCGCCGGGCTCCACGCGGAAGCCGCGGATCTTGAGCTGCTCGTCGATCCGCCCCAGGAACTCCAGCTCGCCGTCCGCCCGGAACCGTGCGCGGTCGCCGGTGCGGTAGAGCCGCGCGCCGTCCGCGGACGGGTCGGGCACGAAGCGCTCGGCCGTGAGGTCCGGCCGGTCCAGGTAGCCGCGGGCCAGGGGACCGCCGAGGAGGAGCTCTCCCGCCACGCCCGGGGGCTGCGGGTTGCCGAAGCGGTCCACCACCCAGGCCGAACGGCCCGGGATCGGCCGGCCGATGGGCACCGTCTCGGCCTCACCGTCCTCCGGCCGGACCTTCCGGAGCGTCGCGGTCACGATCGCCTCGGTCGGGCCGTAGCCGTTGAGCAGCGGCACCCCGGCGAGCGGCGACGCGGCCCAAAGGCGGACGTTCGCCGCCAGCATCTCCTCCCCGCCGACCAGCACCAGGCGCAGCGGCGCGAGGGATTCCACGTCCCCTGGATCGGCCGCCCAGCGGTTCCACCAGGCCGTGGGCAGGTTCACGAAGCTGATCCCGAGCTCGGGGATCTTCCGCGTCAGCTCCGGCGGAGCCCACTGCCAGGCGCCCTGGATCACGAGGCTGGCTCCGGAGGTGAGCGGGTTCAGCACCTGCTCCATGGACACGTCGAATCCGGGCGAGGCGAACATCAGGCCCCGATCGCCAGGCCCGAAGCGGTAGGCCTTGCGGACCGCCTCCAGGTGGGCCGCGAGCGTGCCGTGGGAGACCCCCACTCCCTTGGGCCGGCCGGTCGAGCCCGAGGTGTAGATGACGTAGGCCAGGGACTCGGGATGGATGGCGAGCCCGAGCGGCTCCGGGCCGCGACCGGCGACGGCCTCGGCGTCCCGGTCCAGGAGCACCTTGGGGAGGTCCGTGTCGAGGCGCGAGGCCAGCCCTTCCGTGCTCACCAGCAGCGCGGCATCCGAGTCCTCCAGGATGCCCCTCATCCGCTCCGGCGGATAGCTCGGGTCGAGCGGCAGCCAGGCGCCGCCGGCCTTGAGCACCGCGAGCATCGCCACGACGAGCTCCGCCGAGCGCTCCAGGCAGGCGGCGATCCGCGCCTCGGGACCGATCCCCATCGCCAGCAGATGCCGGGCGAGCCGGTTGGCCCGGGCGTCCAGCTCCGCGAAGGAGACGGTCTCCGCCTCCAGGATCAGGGCCGGAGCGTCCGGCGCGGTCCGTGCCCGCTCCTCGAACAGGCGATGGACGAGGGCCTCGCGCGCGGGCAGCGGCTCGCCCGCCCAGGCCCGGAGCTGCCCGCGCTCGGCCTCCGACAGCAGCGGCACCTCGGAGAGCCGCCGCGAGGGATCGGCCGCGGCCCCTTCGAGCAGGATGCGCAGGTGCCCCGCCATGCGCTCGATCGTGGCCGGCTCGAACAGGCCCCTCCGGTATGTGAGCCAGCCGCGCAGGTGCCCCTCCCACTCGTGCAGGGAAAGGGTGAGGTCGAACTTGGCCACGCGCGGCTCCAGGTCGAGCAGCGACGCGGCGAGGCCCGGCATGCGCAGCGGAGGCGTCGGATCGCTCAGGTAGGAGAACAGCACCTGGAACAGCGGCGTCAGATCGGTCCCGCGCTCGGGCTGCAGCTCCTCGACGAGGCGGTCGAACGGCACGTCCTGGTGCGCCTGGGCGGCCACAGCCACGCCCCGCACCCGGCGCGCGAGCTCGAGGAAGGACGGATCGCCCGCCAGCGGCGTGCGCAGCACCAGGGTGTTGACGAAGAGCCCGATCATCCCCTGGGTCTCGGGCCGGCCGCGGCCGGCGGTGGGCACGCCGATGCCGAAATCGTCCTGGCCGGAAAGGCGGGAGAGCAGGGCCGCGAAGCCCGCGAGGAGGATCATGAACGGCGTGATCCCGTCCGCCCGGCCCAGCCCGCGGAGCGCGGACGCGAGATCGTCCGGCAGGTCCACCGGCCAGGCCCCCCCGCCGGTGCCGCCGGTCCCGCCCGTCTCCGCGCCCCGGGAATGATCCGCCGGGAGGTCCAGGGCCGGAATGCCCGCGAGCTGCTCCAGCCAGTATCCGAGCTGCTCCTGGAACGCCGGTCCGGCGAGCGCCCGGCGCTCGGCCGCGGCCACGTCCACGTAGCGCAGCGGAAGCTCCGGCAGCGGCGACGGACCACCCTGGACGAAGGCCTCGTAGAGCTCCGCCAGCTCGTGGGAAAACAGGCCTAGGGACCAGCCGTCCGTGGCAATGTGGTGGAACGCCGCGGAGAGCAGGTGCTCGTCCGCCCCGGTCTCCACGAGGAGAAAGCGCATGACCGGCCCCTCGCGGAGGTCGAACGGCCGCGCGACGCCGGCATGGAGGATGGCATCCATGCCCACCCCCGGATCGGGGACTCCGGCGAGGGAGATCCGCGACAGCAGCGGCCCGTCCAGCGGCGGGAGGATCTGCTGGAAGGGCTCGCCTTCCACATCCGGATACACGGTGCGCAACGGCTCGTGGCGGCGGACGATCTCGGCCAGGGCCCGGCCGAGCACCTCCACGTCCAGGCGGCCTTCGAGACGCACCACGACCTGGAGGTTGTAGAGCGTGTTGCCGGGCTCCAGGCGGTCGAGGAACCAGAGGCGCTGCTGGGCGAAGGAAAGCGGGCTCCGACCTTCCTCGCTGGGGACAGGC
>JBJMGZ010000538.1:0-2968 GCA_045807605.1 Thermoanaerobaculia bacterium
CTGCTGCAGGCTGGCGCGCTGAGCTCCGGCCGCTTTGGCAACGAGCTCCTCCAGCAGCGGCAGCGCGCCTTCCAGGTCCCCCTGCTCGAGCTGGCGCTCCGCCGTGCCGCGAAGCTCCTCGATCCAGACCGAGCGGGCGCGTTCCGCCTCGGCGGGGCCGCCCTCGACCGCGATGACCCGGTCGATCAGCGTCTCGGCCTCCTTCGCCTTGCCGTTGCGCACCCGGAGCAGCATCAGGTTGTAGGCGATGGCCGTGTCCGAGGGTCTCAGGCGGTGCGCCGTTTCGAAGGCGCGCTCCGCTTCGGGCGGGAGCGGCGTCTCGAAAGAGAGGGCGTAGCCGAGGCGGGCCCAGGCGTCGCCGAAGTCGGGTTGCAGCGCCACGGCCCGGCGAAAGGCGTCGGCGGCCTGGCGCAGGGCCGCGCGGTCCGGGCCGAGCTCCAGCCGGTTCAGCCCGTAGTGGTACTGGACGAGGAAGTCGTCCGGGGCCGCGCTGGCGGCGCGCTCCAGCCAGGAGGCCGCCTCATCCCTGCGGCCTGAAAGCTCGGCCAGGACGCCCAGGCCGGCCAGCGCCGCGCCATGCTTCGGATTCGCGGCCAGCGCGGCTTTCAAGTGCTCCTCCGCGTCGCTCCGGCGGGAGGGATCGAGGAAGGACAGCAGGAGGCCGAGCCGGGCGAGCAGGTCGGCCCGCGGGAGCGGCGCCACGCGGAAGCCGGTCTCCGGGGCGCCGGCCGGAGCCTGGACGTGAGCGAAGGCGCCGCGCCGGACGTAGGCGAGCAGCTCCGCGTCCAGCTCGCCTCCGAACGCCGCCCGGAACGCCTCCGATATCTCCTCGGAGGGCTCGCCGCGGGACAGGGTGCGCAGGTAGCGCAGCGTGAGATCCCGGCGGCCCGGGTTGCCTACCAGGAGGTAGTGGGCCAGGGCCCAGGTCTGGGCGTAGAAGACGTTGCGCCGCGCGCCCTCGTGGTAATCCTTCGCGTGGACGTCGAGCGCGAACAGCTCGGACACCGGCAGGAGCGGGTTCGTCCGGAGCCAGCGCGCGTGCTCCTCCATGGGCAGGCCGATCCGCGCCTCGGCGCCTTGCGTGTCGAACGTGCTGTAGAGCTGGGCCATGCCTTCATGGAGCCAGAGGGGAAGGCCCGGGTAGTTGTTGCGCAGCACGTAGTGGAGGTACTCATGGTAGACGATCGAGCGCGCGTCTCCCCGCGGATCGGCGTTGACGGCCACGTAGTTGGCCTCGGGCCGGGCGAGGAACCAGCCGCCCACGTCCACCGGCTTGCCCTCGAAGACCAGGCGGTAGGGGGCGAGGGCGCCGCCGTCCTTGAACAAGAAGACGAAGGTCGGGCTGGGCGAGGAGAGCTTGAGGTCCGGATCGAGCTGGGCCAGAGTGGCGCGCAGCCGCTCGAGATCGGCGGCGAGGCGGCGGGCGGGCCGCTCCCCGGCGTCGGCGAACAGAGTGAAGTGCTCCGACTCCAGCCGGATCCAGGCGTCCGCGTCCGGAGGAAGACCGGGAGGAAGACCGCGCGCGGCGCTCACTCCGGGAAAGACAGCGAGAAGCATGACGAGAGCGAGCCTCAGAGTCCGTTCCTCCCTGACATAGACTAGCGCTTCATCATGTTCGGCTCCATCCTGGCTGCCTACCGGGAGGCCTTCGCGGGCCTCAACCGCGCCGTCTGGCTGCTGGCGCTGACCACGCTGGTCAACCGCAGCGGCACCATGGTGCTGCCGTTCCTGATCCTCTACCTCACCCGCAAGCAGGGCTTCGCGACCACGGACGCGGGCAAGGCTCTGGGGATCTACGGCGTGGGCGGCGTGCTCGGCTCCTACCTCGGCGGCTGGCTCTGCGACCGCATGCCGCCGCGGCGCGTGATGGTGGGCAGCCTGGCGCTCGCCGGCAGCGGCTTCCTGCTGCTCGGACAGCTCGACGCCCGGCCCGCCATCCTGGTGACGATCTTCCTGCTCGGGCTCGTGGGGGAGGGCTTCCGTCCCGCCAATGCCGCGGCGGTCGCCGCCGCCAGCCCGCCGGAGCTGCGCACCCGGGCCTATGCGCTCAACCGGCTGGCCATCAACCTGGGGATGTCCCTGGGGCCGTCCATCGGCGGCTTCCTGGCCATGATCGACTACGGCTGGCTGTTCCTGGTGGACGGCGCCACGAGCCTGTTCGCGGCGGCGGTGCTCTTCGTCGCCTTCCACGCGGAAGACCGCAAGCCCGCGGCGGCGCCAGTCGTCGCGGAGTCCGGGCGCTCCCCCTGGCGGGACCGCCCGTTCCTGGTGATGATGGCGCTCTTCTTCCTGCTGGCCCTGATCACCTTCCAGATGGCGAGCACCTTCCCTCTGACCCTGCGGGACCTCTACGGCTTCCAGGAGGGGCGCATCGGACTGGTGATGGCCGTCAACACCGTGCTCATCGTGCTGTTCGAGATGGTGCTGGTGCACCGGCTGGGCGCCCTGGATCCGCTGCGGCTGGTGGGGATCGGCAGCCTGCTCTTCGGCCTCGGAATGGCGCTGCTGCCCTTTGGCTCGAGCTTTCTCTATGTGGCCTTCACGGTGGCGGTCTGGACGATCGGGGAGATGCTCGCCTTCCCGATGTCCTCGGGTGCGGTGGCGAACCGGGCGGGGGACGCGAACCGCGGGCTCTACATGGGCCTCTACACGCTCTCGTTCGAAGGCGCCTGGATCTTCTCCCCGATCGTGGGCACGTGGGTGTACCAGACCTGGGGCGCGAAGACCCTCTGGCTCGGCTGCGGCGCCGTGGGCGTCATCCTGCTGATCGGCTTCTACGGCGTGTCCGCCGCGATTGCCCGGGAGCGAGGTTAGTCAGAGCCCCCTCCCCGACCCTCCCCCGCTGCGCGGGAGAGGGGGTCCCCCGCCCCCCCGCGGAATACCAGGCGTGAGAGCGAGCGCCACCCACTCCCGCGTAGCGGGGGAGGGCCGGGGAGGGGGCTCCGCCGCCTCGCCCGTCCCGGCCGGG
>JBJMGZ010000539.1:0-3433 GCA_045807605.1 Thermoanaerobaculia bacterium
CCCCGGGGGGCGTCTCTCGCCGGGGCGTCCCCTTCCCCGCGGGGTTTGAGCGGAGACGCCCCACGGGGCGTCTCTACATTGGGGGGCAGAAGCCGTACCTGCAGCCAGCCAGTGGGGGGCAGCGATCGTGCCTGCTGTTTCGCGCGCCGGTCGAGGAGCCAGCGCCGCTTTTCCAGCATCCGGTCCACGTCGGTGTCGAGGGCGGCGAGGGCGGAGTCCAGGTCCCGGCCGCCACGCATGACCTGCTCGGCGCATTCGGCTACCCTCGTAGCGATCTGCTCCCACTCCGGCACCTTGGGCATGGCCGCGACGCTTCCGAGCTGGGCCAGGAAGGCGGCCGCTTTCGGATCTTCGGCGAGCCCGGCCGTCTTCCAGGCCGAAGGCCGCGCCGGCAGGTCTCCGGACAGCTCGTAGAAGCGCGCCTGCTGGGCCGGCTCGTACAGGTACTGCATCCACGTCCAGGCCGCCTCCGGATGCCGGGACTGGCGGAAGAGGACGAGGCTTGAGCCGAACGCCACGGAGAGCCCGGGATAGGGCATCCCCTCCTCGCGAGGCGGCAGCGGCGCCGTGGCCCAGCGGTCCTGCATCTCGGGAGGCAGCCGGTTGCGGAACTCGGCGAGGTTCCAGGGGCCGGTGATCACCATCGCGAAGTAACCCTCCGCGAGCTGCTGGTACATGTTGGCGATGCCCTGCAAGTCGAGCGCCGGAGCCAGACCGGAGCTGTAGAGGTCGAGATAGAACGTCATGGCCTCCTTGAAACGCGGATCGCGGAACGCGCCGCGCCGTCCGCCATCGGCGAGCAGCGTGGCCTGGTTCTGGAGGCCGAAGATGACCGGCTGCTGCCACTCGTCGATGGGCAGCAGGATGGCGAACCTGCCCGGTCCGCCGTGGCGCTTGATCCCCTCCATGGCCGCGCGCCACTCGGCCCAGCTCTTCGGCGGCCAGGGCACGCCCGCTGCGGCCACGAGGTCGGTGCGGTAGAAGAGCAGGCGCGTGTCCACGTACCAGGGCAGCCCCCACGTCTCGCCGTCGACCACGTTGGTGTCCCAGACGCCCGGGAAGCCGTCCAAGCGGAGCGTTGCCGACAGCCGCCCGCCGAGCGGCGCCAGCGCGCCGAGCGAGACGAACTCGGGAACCCAGGTGTTGCCGAGCTGCGCGGCATCGGGCGTGGCATCGCCCACGAACGCGGTGAGGAGCTTCTCGTGCGCGGCCGTCCAGGGGACCTGCTGCACCTCTACCCGGATCTCCGGATGGCGACGCTCGAACTCCGGCACGAGCTCGCGCACCACCTCCCCCTCGCGGCCGAACGCCCAGAAGCGCACGGTGGTGCGCGGGTCGGCTCCTCCTCTGCCGCAGGCGGCGAGGAGCAGCGCCAGCAGGATCAGTCGGTTTTTGTGTCGAGCCATCCGCCTGTAAACCCCGCCCGCTTCAGCCCACGCACGATGTGGGGATTGCGGCGCATCGTCTCCCACACCAGCCCGCTCCGGTGATTTTCGATCATCGCCACGATCGGCCCTTGATCGATACCGAGATAGTCGCCGTCGAACCATCCGACCCCGGGCACCACCTTGCCGTGGTGCGTGCGCGTCGCGAAGGTCAGGCTCGGATTGAACGAGTCAAGGAAGCCGTACTTCGAAACCAGGTGACCGCCCCAGCGCCGGTGCATCTCCTCCATCGCGGGGATGGCAACCTCGGGGGCGAAGGCGATCGAAGAGGCTGCGGCCGTGGGCGCGATCGTGCCGTCGTCGCGGATTTCCCCCAGGGCGGCGCCGCGTGCCGCGTAGGTCATGAAGTGGACCTTGCGGCCGTCGATCTCGAGGTCGCCGTCGAGCGGTCCGTCGCAGGCGGTGAGACCCCAGACGTTCTCGCCGTAGCCGCGGAAGCGGTTCGGGTTGTCGATCGCGTAGGCGCGCTGCGCGAGCGCGGCGCGGCGCGAGTTCTCGAAGTAGTCGATCCCCTTCTGCCGCATGTAGGCGTCCTGGATGCCGCGGAAGTCGATCCAGACCTGCGAGTACTGATGGCCGAAGAGCGGCGCGAAGTTGACGTGCTCCTGGCCGTAGAACGTTCCCCAGCGATAGGTACTGGTCCACGCCTCCCAGTCCGCGGGATCGATCGGGTGCGTGGGCGAGCCGAGCGCGAGCACGTAGAGGATCATGGCCTCGTTCAAGCCCACCCACTCGTGCTCGATGAAGCCGGTCTCCGGATGCCAGCCCATGGAGACCCGCGGCGGCTCGGGCCGGGCCCACTGCCAGTCGGCGCGGCGGTAGAGCGTCTCGGCGAGCTGCCGGATCTCCTCCTCCTCCGGGTAGTCCCGGTTGAAGTACGACTGGCAGAACAGGGCGCCCGCGAGGAGCAGCGTCGTGTCGATGGTGGACAGCTCCACCTTCTCGAAACGAGTCCCCGTCTTCATGTCGAGGAAGTGGTAGATGAAACCTTTATGTCCGGTCCGGCCCGTGGGCTCCGGACCTTGCGGCGCGTTCGCCAAGAAGCGCAGCGTGGTGAGCACGCGGCCCCGGGCCTCCTCGCGCGTGATCCATCCGCGCTCGGCGCCGATCGGATAGGCGGTGAGGCCGAAGCCCACCGCCGCGACGCTCGAAAACGACGGCGTGGGCCAGCGGTCGGGGATCAGCCCGTTCTCCGGCTGCGCCAGGTCCCAGAACCAGCGGAACGTCCGCTCCTGGATGTCGGCGATTAGATCGGCGGAGCCCTGCCGGAAAGCGGAAGCCGACGGAGCGAGGACCGGCGCGGACGGCGCGCAGCTCCCGCCCGCCAGCAGGGCGAGCAGGAGCAGCGCGATCCGTCCGCCGCGTGTCATCAGATCAGAATCCCACCCTCAGGCCGGCCTGGAAGCGGCGCGTGCTGAGCTGGCAGTTGGGCTCTCCGAAGCGCGCGTTGGTGGCCGGCAGGCGCGGCTTGAAGCTCTCGAAGCAGCTCCCGTTGTCGAAGTTGAAGAGGTTGAACCCCTCGGCGATCAGGGTGACGCGGGCGGTGTTGGCGATCGGCGGCGCCTGCCACTCCAGCCGCGAGTCCACGCTGCGGTACGCCCACGCGTTCGGGATGATGAAGTCGTGCTTCTCCGGTCTCCCCTCGTTCCAGCGCACGGTGAACGGCGCGGTCGAGTCGTCGAACACCGTGAACGGCAGCCCCGAGCCCAGCGTGATGATCGAGGAGAGCTGGAAGCTCGCCGGCAGCGCCAGGATGCCGCTCAGGATCAGCCGGTGGCGCTCGTCGTTCGTGCCGGGGAACTTGAAGAGGCTGTCCGGGTTCAGGTAGTCGAAGGCGCCGAAGGCCACGCCCTCGCCGGGGTTGTCGGTGCCGGTCTGCTTCGCCTCGGCGTAGGTGTAGGCCAGGTCGAAGCCCCACTTGCCGTCGGCGGTGATCGGCCGGTCGAGGTTGAGGAAGATACCATCGTACCAGGTGCGCCGCGCCGTCG
>JBJMGZ010000540.1:0-8881 GCA_045807605.1 Thermoanaerobaculia bacterium
TACGCTTCCGGCCTGCGGCCTGATCGGGCGGATCTTTCGACGGGGAGCGTCTTGCGCGCGTTGGCCGCGCCCTCGAGCGCCCGATATGCCTGCGATTTCGTCAGGAGCATCGCGGGGTATTCGCTCGCGCTGCTTGCGGGAAAGATTCCAAGAAACGTGATCCGGACCGGACGTCAAACCATACCTTCGCCTCCTCGCGGATGAGCTGCTCTCGATTGTAGCCGACTCCTCTGTCCATCGGACAGCGACGCACGCATATGCGCTCAGCTCTATTGTTTTGACGTTTATAAGATAACGGCGTACAGTTCAGAAGAGTCCGGAGACCTCAACCTCAGTCAGGAGAAAAAGCCATGGCCGACTCGATCCTCCTTTGGAATGCAGTGGCACTGGAAGCCAACCGCGTCAGTCACAGCGACCCCGATAAGAGAGAGCAGAATGGCCCGACGCTCTCGTCACGGGCGTTGGCAATTGTCCATCTGGCCATGTACGACGCTTACGCCGGGATCGTCGGAGGCGTGGGCTTTCCCCGTTATCTGAATCCGGCGCCGCCGCCTGCCGGCGCGTCGGCGCGAGACGCGGTCGCGGGCGCGGCTCATACAACCCTGGTCAATCTCTATCGCGCTCAAAAGGACTTCTTCGATGCCCAGTTGAGCTGCTTCGACACCACCGACCCAAGCTTCAACTTTGGCCGGACGGTCGGCACGACTCTCCTCAATCTGCGGGCCGGCGACATGGATGGGAGAGATTGCGGGTACAAGTTCTCGATGAAGCGCGGCAGGCACCGCGTGGATCCGGACAATCCGGGACAGGGTTTTTACTCGCCGTACTACGGAGCGCAGACGAGAGGTTTTGCCATCTCCACCCGCCATGCCCTTCACAACCCGCCTTTCAACAACGGCACCGCCCCGAAGTACCTGCAAGCGCTGAAAGATGTGCGGGCAAGGGGCATCAGGCCCGACCTGACGGCCACCTTGCCCAACGCTCTTTTCGCCAACCGAAGGAACGGGCAGGAAACGCTCATGGGCATCTACTGGGGGTATGACGGCGCGAATCGCCTGGGCACGCCGCCGCGCTTTTACAATCAGATCGTCCGGCAGGTGGCCGCGAACAAGGCCAACACGGAAGGGAACAACGCCCGGCTCTTTGCTTTCGTCAACGCGGCGATGGCCGACGCAGGGATCCTGGCATGGGAGCAGAAGTACTGCCATGACTTCTGGCGTCCGGTCCTCGGCATCCGGGAGCACGACGAGAACCTCGGACCGCTCGCGCCGTATGGCGGGAATGTCCAATTCAACGACGGCGACCCGGGATGGCTGCCGCTGGGCGCGCCGAGCACCAACTCGATGGGCCTGAAGAACTTTACGCCGAACTTTCCCGCCTATCCGTCCGGCCATGCCACGTTCGGAGCCGCGGCGCTCCACATCACGCGGATGTTCTACGGCATCGCTGCGAACGACAAGGCCAATGACAACCTGTTCCCCGGATTCCTCGTTTCCGACGAATTCAACGGCGGCAGCCGCGACAATGACGGAACGGTGCGCCCGCGGCACACGCGCCATTTCCCCGGCGGGTTGTGGAACATGATCATGGAGAACGCCCTCAGCCGGGTCTTGCTCGGGGTCCACTGGATCTTCGACGCCTTCGACTTCACCGAGAACAACGGCCATCTGACTCCCGATCTGACGGACGAGAACATCGGCGGCGTGGGCCTGGGCTTGCGGATCGCCAGGGACATTTTCGCGTCCGGAAACGGGAAAGCACCCAAAATGACTCCGGCTGGCGCCGCCGTTCCGCCGATCCTGACGCCTCCGCCCGGTTCGCCCATGCCTGTCGCTCCCAAACAGCCGGGATCGGTGAATGGCTGTGCCGACGCAATGATGCCTGCTGCCGGCGTGGCGCCCGCAACGGAAGACAAGGGAATGGTTCAAGAGGTCTTCCCGCCTGGAACTGCTCAGCAAGGCCAGGTTCCGTCAGAAGGGCAGGTTCAGAACGCTTACCCGTCCGGCATCTCTCAGAAGTGACGCTTGCGGCCCAGCGCGGCGGCTCGACTGCGGACACGGCCTGATCGGCCGAGCGGCAGCCCCGGCGGGCCGCGCGCAGGGTGGGGGCCTGCGCCAGGCGCTATCGCTTTGACTTGAACCCGACAAGGGCGTAGCCTTCTCGAAGGTTCTGGAGGCCAAGAGGTCGCGACACCGCCGCCTCTCGAAGACCGGTCGTGTTTGACCTGACCCCCGCGCGGGGACGGAAAGGGGACTCATCCATGGTCACCGTTGCTCTCTTCGTTCGTCTCGAGGCCAGGCCCGGCAAGGAAGCGGAGGTTGCGGCGTTCCTGAAATCGGGCCTCGATCTCGTCCTCGAGGAACCGGAGACGACCGCATGGTTCGGGATTCAGCTCGGACCCTCCACGTTCGGCATCTTCGACGCGTTCCCGAATGAAGCCGGCAGGCAAGCTCACCTCTCGGGCCGGGTTGCGGCGGCTCTCATGGCAAACGCGTCAACGCTTCTGTCGCAGCCGCCCTCGATCGAGAGGGTGGACGTGCTCGCGTCCAAGCTCCCGTAACAACGGGCTCGGCTGGAACCATCAGCGTCGAGCGTCGATGAGCTCATGTTCGGTCGAAGCTGCCAAAAAAACAGCCGGGTGCTACCATGAGGCGATGATTCAGAGGGTCTTTTCCGCTCTGCTGGCGCTGTGTGCCGTGTCCTCTCTGGCGCAGGCGCAGGTTCCGACGACGAACGTGATCTACCGGGTCCTGCGGATCAAGACCGCCACGGACACCGGCTCCGCCTTCACGATCGAAGTCGACGGCAAGCAGTATCTGATCACCGCCCGGCATCTCCTGGAGGGTTTCGGCAGCGAGGGAGAGGTCGATCTGTGGATGGAGGAACGATGGAGCCGGGTCCATGCCCGCGCCATCTATCCCGCGAAGGAGGCCGTGGACATCGCGGCTCTCGATCTGGACAGGCCGGTCACGGTCACCTTCCCCCTCGAACCCTCGGCCGGCGGGCTGACGCTCGGGCAGCAGGTCTATTTCCTCGGTTATCCTTACGGCATGGGAACGCAGGGGCCCGCCCCGCCGGGTTTCGGCGAGATCCCTTTCTTGAAGAGCGGGATCATCTCCGCCATCGACGGCAGGGATCCCGAGGCGAATCTGTTGTACCTCGACGGCCACAACAATCCGGGCTTCTCCGGGGGACCCATCGTGTTCTGGCACTCCGAAAGCCGCAGGTTCCGCGTTGCCGGAGTCGTGCGGGGCTACCGGAACGAGGCGCTGCCGGTGCTCAAGAAGAAGAACCTGAGCGATCCCCGGGCGCGGGCCTACAACGACCTGTACACGAGAGCCAACTCCGGCATCGTCATCGGCTACGACATCCGGCACATCGTGGATGCGATCCGCCGGGCAGGCCGGGAGGGTCCGCCCGCGCCCTAGCCAGGCTGCGCACCTTAACGTACGAGAGGAGCTGTTCATGCGCAAGCGGCCTGTCGAGCAGGCCTGGAGGACGGTCTTGACGGTCGTGGCCCTCGCCGCCACGGTGATGGCGCTCTACCTTCAGATCTTCGAGCGGAGAGCGCGGCAGGGAGAGGCCCGGCTGGCCGGCGTCCGGCTGGACGATGCGCTCGCCGGATCCCGCGCCCGGCTGCGTGCCGAGATCCTCGCCGAGCTGCGCGCGGAGCTCCGCAAGGAAAGCAAGGCGGCCCAGCCCGGCACGCAGGCGATCCCCGACACGGTGCTGCGCCGGCTCGAGACCGGCGGCGACCCGGGCGGAGCGCTGGAGCAGGCCCTCGATACCTTCCGGCCGCAGGAAGCTGTCGTCATCGTCGGCATCGACGACGCCATCAAGTCCCTGGCGCGGCAGACGGAGGAGTCGGACCGCGCTCTCCGGCGGGACCTGGAAGAGCTGCGGGCCGCGACCCTGCGCGAGTCGGACGTCTCGTTCAAGACCCTGATCTTCATGCTCGTCGCGCTCGCCTCCCTGGTCGGCCAGCTCCTGCCCTCCCTCCGGCCGCGCAGGAGCGGAGCGCAGGAAGAGGTCGAGCGCCATGCAGGCCAGTCGACCGCCTGAAAATCCGAAGCGTTTGCATGGCGAGGTGAAGCAGGCACGCGCGCCGGTCCTTCCCGTCGTTCTATTTCGCCGCTCGCAACGGCAGCGGCGCGAGGATCTGATCGAGCAGCGCGGGCTTGGCGGCGTCGCGCTCCACGTGCGGCTCGCGCAGGCCGCCCTGGTATGGGAACGAGTGCTGGGTAAAGAAATCGTTGTTCTCGACCAGCAGGGTCAGCGTGGCCGGCTCGGCGCCCGTCGGCTTCAGGGCGTCGCGCAGCACGTCCGGCGTGTAGCGCCGGCCGTTGACTGCGATCACTTGCATGCCGGGCGCGAGGCCCGCCTTGTAGGCCGGAGTGCCGGGGAGGGCGTCCTGGACCTTCCCCTCCGCGTCGAGCCGCAGGCCGATCGAGAAGGCGGCATCGGTGAGCTTGGCCTCCCCGCCCTCCAGGTCCTCCATGTACTCGTTGCGCACGTCGCTGAAGACGAGCCGGTAGCCGCCGCGCTCGATGCCGCCGAGCGGGCCGTGGTCCCCGGTCGCGCTCACCCGGTCCATCAGGAACGTGCGCCAGTCGTAGGGCTGGACCTCGTTCAGGGCCTGGACCACATCGTCGAAGGTGTAGGTCTTGACCGCCGGGGGGCCGGCCGTACCGCCGAGGAAGCCACGGCAGAAGTCGTCGAGCGAGCGCCGGCCCCGGCTCTGCTCGCGGATGAGCGTGTCCACGTCGAGCCAGATGAGCCAGCCTTCGTTGTAGAAGTCCGTGCCGCGCCGGTAGGAGGCCCAGGCGTCGGGCGCGCCATAGAGAAGCTGCGCGGCCACGGCGGTGTCGGCGAGCGGCCGCCAGGCGCGGCCCGGGCGCTGGTCGAGCTCGGCGGCCGCTCTCGCGATGCGCTCGTGGTACTGCTGCGGCGTCCACAGGCCGCTGCGCGCCGCGAGCAGGTACCCGAGATACTGCGTCAGGCCCTCGTAGACCCAGAGCAGCTCGCCCTGCATGGGCTCCTGGAAGTTCGGCGTCGCGAGGCCGGCCGGACGGCGGTGCTTGCCGTTCCACGAGTGGACGTACTCGTGCGACAGGGTCGCGATCGAGAGGCGGCGCAGCGTGTCGTCCAGAAAGACCCGCTCGGCCATGCGCGTGTCGTTGGACTGGTGATGCTCGAGGCCGAAGTGGGCCACGTGGTCGCTCAGCGTGAGGAGGAAGCGATAGCGCTCGAAGTGCCGGGCGCCGAACAGCGCGTCCGCCTGCTCCACCAGCCGGCGAAGCTCCTCGACCTGCTCGGGGGCGATGGCGAGAGCGGCGGCGCTGTCGGCCGCGATGTCGAGCTCGACGTCCGGCTTGCCGAGCGGCACCTTGCGGAAGTATTCGCCGGCCAGGACCGGCGAGTCGACGAGCGCGGTCAGGGAGACCGGCGCGAACTCGATGCCCTCGGCCGACTCCTGCGAGGCGACCAGGGAGGTGCCGTACTTCCAGCCGGCCGGCAGCCGCAGGCTGGGCTTGAACATCACCTCGTCGGACCTGGCGCCCTGCGGATAGAGGAGGAGCTGGTTCCAAGTCAGCATCGCCAGGTGGGGAGTGGCCGAAGCCGCGGAGCTGAAGCCGCGCGGCGTGCTGGGCGAGAGGAAGTCGAACGCGACTTCGAGCGCGTCCGCCCCCGCGGGCACGTCGACGTGGAAGGCATACATGTCGACCGGGTCCCGCTGCCAGGCCACGGGCTTGCCGCCGGCGGTGAGCTGGAGGCCGACGAGGTCGGTGATCGGCCCCGTGGGTCCGTGCTCGCCGGGGAGCCACTTGGGATAGACCAGCGTGAGCGCGCCCGGGGAGGCCGGGATCCGCATCTTCGCGTGCAGCAGCTTGCGCGCGGCCTCGCCGGCGTCGACGCTCAGCTCGATCGGCTGCGCCGGAGCGGCGAGCGGGAGGAGGAAGGCCAGCAGCAGCAGGAATGGCAGTCGTCTCATGGGCATCTCCTGGAAATTCCGGACCGCGCGCCAGTCTACATCACGGCCGGAGGTACAATTGCAGCCATGGACACGATCTGGAAGGACCTCCTCGAGTCGCAGCTCGGGGCCACGATCGACATGCTCGAAAACGCCGTGCTCGCCTGCCCCGACGATCTCTGGAGCGACCGCTCGCGGCGGCCGGAGTACTGGTACCTGGTCTACCATACGCTCTTCTTCCTCGATCTCTATCTGTCCGGGACGCTGGAAGGGTTCGCTCCGCCGGCGCCGTTCAACCTCGACGAGATCGATCCGGCGGGAATCCTGCCGGAACGGCCGTACACGAAGGAAGAGCTGCTCGCCTACCTCCAGCACGGCCGCCGCAAGGCGCGGGCGACGCTCCAGGCCCTGACCGATGAGAAGGCCCGGCAGCGCTGCGAGTTCGACTGGCTCGAAGCAACCTTTGCGGAGCTGATCCTCTACAGTATCCGCCACGTGCAGCATCATGCTGCGCAGCTCAACCTGATCCTGCGGCAGACGACCGACTCGGCACCCGGCTGGGTTGCCAGAGCGAGGACGTGAGAGCATGAGCCAGCCCCTGAAGGACCGGCAGACCGTGACACCGGAAGGTGTGCGGACCGATCCGCGGATCGCGGGAGTGATCGTGCGGCCTGCTGTGACCCACGTGGACGAGCGCGGCGAGCTGTGCGAGATCTACAACCCCGCCTGGGGCGCGCACGAGGCGCCGATGGTCTACGCCTACCAGTCGATGATCCGGCCGCGCAAGGTCAAGGGCTGGATCGTGCACCACCTGCAGGACGACCGCGTGTTCGCCAGCCTGGGGACGTTCCGGTTCGTCCTCTACGACGCCCGCGACGGCTCGCCCACGCAAGGCGCGGTCAACGAGATCTTCCTCGGCGAGCGCAACCGGGCTTTGATCATCATCCCGCGCGGGGTCTATCACGCGGTGCAGAACGTGGGCGAGACCGATGCCTACTTCATCAATCTGCCCACCCGGGCCTACGACCACGCCGATCCCGACAAGTATCGTCTCCCCCTGGGCACGGACCTGATCCCCTACCGCTTCGAAGAGGAGCTGGGCCACTGACGGACCGGCCGCTCGTCAGCGTCGTCATCGCGACCTACAACTGGAGCAGCGTGCTGCGCCATGCGATCGCGAGCGCGCTCGCCCAGACGTTCCCGTCCTTCGAGATCCTGGCGGTGGGCGACGGCTGCACCGACGACTCGGCCGAGGTCGCGGCGGGCTTCGGCGATCCGCGCGTGCGCTGGCACAACCTGCCGGCCAACACGGGCAGCCAGTCGGCGCCCAACAACGCCGGCATCGCCCTGGCGCGCGGCGAGTACATCGCCTATCTCGGGCATGACGACCTCTGGCATCCCACGCACCTGGAGACCCTGGTCGGCCTGGCGCGGCAGGGCCGCGGCGATCTGTTCCACACGCTCGCCGCGATCCTCCATCCGGACGGAGAGCGCCAGATCTCGGGCCTCACGGCGTCGGGAGAGATCGGCCCCGGCGACTTCGTCCCGCCGTCGAGCGTGCTCCACTCCCGCGGCCTGACCGGCGAGATCGGCCCGTGGCCCGACCACCGCGCCATCGACCTGCCCATCGACGTCGAGCTCTGGGCGCGGGCGCGGCGCGCGGGCAAGGTGTTCGTGACCGGCGAGCGGCTCACGGTCTTCAAGTTCCCGTCGAGCAGCCGCAGGGGCTCGTACGTGGAGCGCCCTTCGCACGAGCAGGCGGAGCTCGCCCGCCGCCTGCGGGAAGAGCCGGACGTCGAGCTCCGCGAGCTGCTCGAGATCGCGCGCTCGTTCCTCGTGCGGGGTCCGCGCCCGGTGCTGACGCCCACGCCTGTCGAAAACGCCCCGCCGGGATGGATCGCGCGCCAGCTCCGCCAGATCCGCGGCCTGGAGGCCGAGGACACGCCCATGGAGCCCCTCCCCGAAGGGATGGAGCCCGAGGCGTTCGGATTGCGCGCCGAAGGCGTGCCGGTGCAGGCCGAGACCGGGCAGAAGCTCGCCCTCGCGGTCGAGGTGCGGAACAGCTCGGATTTCACGCTCGCGAGCACGCTCCCCCATCCCATCCACCTCTCCTGTCACTGGCTCGGGGAGGATGGCGCCATGATCGTCTACGACGGGCCGCGCTCGGCGCTGCTGCCACCGCTGCCGCCGGGATCGAGCGCCGTCTATCGGATGTCGGCGATCGCGCCCGAAGCCCCCGGGCGCTACACGCTGCACCTCGCGCTGGTCCAGGAGGGGGTGCGCTGGCACGACGAGCCGCGCGAAGGCGCGGTGTGGCCGGTCGAGGTAGGATCGGGCTCATGATCGAGCTGCCCCGGGCGCCGCGAGCCCTCTACCTCATCGGCCTGGCCGCCGTCGGCAAGAGCCACGTCGGCGACCTGCTCGGCCACCTCTGCGGCTATCACGTCTATCATGCCGACGAGGACCTCCCCGCGCAGATGCAGGAGGCCGTGCAGAGGAACGAGCTGTGGACCGAGGAGCAGGTGGACGGCTTCCACGCCATCATCCGCCGGCGGACGCGGGAGCTGCTGCAGGCCCATCCCAAGGTCGTGGTCACGCAGGCGACCTACTTCCAGAAATACCGCGACCTGATGCGCGAGGCGGTCCCGGACATCGAATTCCTCTGGGTGGTGGCGGACCACGAGGTGAACGTCCGCAGGGTCCGCGAGCGGAAGGATTACGTGTCGGTCGAGTATTTCGAGAGCACCCTGCACTATTTCGAAAAGCCGCCGGAGACCACGAAAAAGATCGTCAACAACGCGGACGACTTCGAGATCATCCGGCAACTGATCGCACACTACGGTTGAGCGTCTCCTGGTGCATCGCCAACGAAAGCCGCGCCGGCGATGCTGCCGGCGAGCTGCGGGTGAG
>JBJMGZ010000541.1:0-3026 GCA_045807605.1 Thermoanaerobaculia bacterium
TCCTAGAATGCTCTTGAGACAGATGAATGCGCCTGAATCCTCCGATGCCCGCCGAGGCATCCCCTCCCTCGACCGGCTGCTGAGCGATCCGGCGGTCTCGAGCCTCATCCCATTATACGGGCGGGGTCCCGTGAGGGTCCAAGCCCGCCGGGAAGTGGACGACCTCCGCGGCCGCCTGGCCGCCGGCTCCGAGCCTCTGGAGGAGCTCGAGAGCGCCGTGGCCGCCCTGCCCGGACGCATCGCGGCGCGCATCCAGGCCGCCCTCGGCGACTCGCTCACCCGGTTCCTCAACGCGACCGGCGTCCTTCTTCATACGAACCTGGGCCGGGCTCCCCTCCCCCGGCCGGTCGCCGCGGCCCTGCCGCCGCTCCTGGACGCCTACTGCGATCTGGAGCTCGACGCGGAGACCGGCAAGCGCGGCGAGCGCAACCGCCGGGCCGAGCGCCTGCTCACCACCCTGACCGGCGCGGAGGCCGCCCTGGCCGTCAACAACAACGCCGCGGCGCTGGTTCTCGCCCTGGCGGCCCATGCCCAGGGCCGGGAGGTGATCGTCTCCCGCGGCGAGCTGGTCGAGATCGGCGGCTCGTTCCGCATCCCGGAGATCCTGGCGACCGCGGGCGCCCGGCTGGTCGAGGTCGGGTCCACGAACCGCACCCGGCTCTCGGACTACGAGAAGGCGATCGGACCGGAGACGGCTCTCCTCCTGAAAGTCTTCCCCAGCAACTTCCGGGTCATCGGGTTCACCGCCGCGGTCTCGCCGGCGGAGCTGGCCGTGCTGGGAAGAGAGATGAGGGTCCCGGTGCTGGTCGACGAGGGCAGTGGCCTCCTCCAACGTCGTCCGGAGCCGCAGCTCGCCGGGCATCCGAGCCAGGAGGAGCTGATCGCGGCCGGCTGCGATCTGGTCTGCGGCAGCGGCGACAAGCTCCTCGGCGGTCCCCAGGCGGGATTGCTGGTCGGCCGGGCCGGCCTGGTGCGCGCCTGCCGCAGGCATCCGCTCTACCGGGCGTTCCGTCCGGACCGCATGGCGTTCGCGGCGCTGGAGGGGGTCCTCCGACTCCACCTCGCGGGCACGCCGCTCCCCCTGGACCGGATGTGGCCCGATCCGGCCGGGCACCGGGCGCGCCTCGAACGGGCGGCGGCGGAGCTCGGCGCCGAGATCGTGCCGGCCGATGCCTTTCTCGGCGGCGGCTCGGCGCCCGAGGCTCCGATCCCGGGCGAGGCGCTCTCGCTCCCCGGCGATGACGCCCGGCTCGCCCGGCTGCGGAAGGGCCAACCCCCCGTGATGGGATACCTCCGCCAGGGCCGGCTCCTGCTCGATCTCCGCACCGTGGACCCCGAGGACGATCCGGCGCTGATCGCCGCCGTCCTCCGGACGATCTGACCCCATGCCCACCGGTCGCATCCTGATCGTCGAGGACCGGGACTCGCTGCGCCGGATGCTGGAGCGCGCCCTGTCCCAGGAGGGTTACGAGGTCACGGCGGCGGCGGACGCGCAGGCGGGCATCCGCTGGGTGGACGAGCGGCCGTTCGATCTGGTGCTGACCGACTTGAAGCTGCCGGACGTGTCAGGCCTGGAGGTGCTGGCGGCGAGCCGGCGCGCCCAGCCGCGGGTGCCGGTGGTGGTCCTGACCGGCTTCGGCACGGTGGGCACGGCCGTCGAGGCCATGAAGCTCGGCGCCTACGACTTCCTGGAAAAGCCGCTGGAGATCGACGACCTCGCCCGGCTGGTCGAGAGAGCGATCGGAGAGCGCGACGAGTCCGCGGTCTTCCACGTGCCGGGAGCGCCCGCGATCGTGGGCCGGCATCCGCGGCTGCGCGCCGCGATCCGCCTCCTCCAGAAGGTCGCCGCCACGGAGAGCACCGTCCTCCTGACCGGCGAGAGCGGCACGGGCAAGGAGATGTTCAGCCGCGCCCTGCACGCTCTCTCGCCGCGCAAGGACGGCCCTTTCGTGGCGCTCAACTGTGCCGCGATCCCCGAGTCGCTGCTCGAAAACGAGCTGTTCGGCCATGAGAAGGGGGCGTTCACGGGAGCCGACCGGCGCCAGCCCGGCCGTTTCGAGATGGCGGAGCGCGGCACCCTGATGCTCGACGAGATCGGCGAGCTGCCGCTCTCGGTCCAGGGCAAGGTGCTGCGTGTCCTGGAGGAGCGGACGTACGAAAGGGTGGGAGGAGGCCGGACGCTCCGCGCCGACGTGCGCCTGGTGGCGGCCACGAACCGCAACCTGGATTCCATGGTGTCGGAGGGCGCCTTCCGCTCCGACCTCTTCTTCCGCCTGAACGTCTTCCCGATCGAGCTGCCCTCTCTCCGCGAGCGGGCGAGCGACGTCCCGCTGCTGGCGAGGCATCTCCTCGAAGAGATCGCCCGCCGCCACAAGATGGAGCCGCCGCGCCTGGACGAGGACGCCGAGCAGATCCTCATGGACCAGCCCTGGCCCGGAAACGTCCGCGAGCTCGCGAACGTCCTGGAGCGGGCCGTGATCCTCTCCGACGGCCCCGCCGTCAGAGCCTCCGACCTCCGCCCCCTCCTCCACCTCCTCTCCCCCTCCGGAGAGCGCGACCGCGTCCGCCACGCCCTGATCGACACGGGCGGAGACAAGAAGAAGGCCGCGGAGCTGCTGGGGATGAGCTACCGGACGCTCCAGCGGAAGGTCAAGGAGCATGATCTGGAGGGGGTGCCGCGGTATCGGGAGTAGGATACGAGCATGGAAGACACCGAGCTCGAACGATTTCTGTCCGCCATCCGGGAGGGTCTCGCCGATGCCGAGGCGGGACGCGTTATAGATGACGAGGAGCTTGGCGCCTTCCTCGACGAGCAGTTCGGTCCGCTTGACTCGGAGACCACTATCGAGCCCGGAGAGATGTACGTGCCGACCCGGCACGACGAGCATAAGCATGGCCCGCGTGAGCCCCGAAGGGGCGGAGGCATAAAGCCTGGGGCTTCAGCCCATACCGTTACACACATCTTGGCCGTGAGCAGTGAGCCCCGACAGGGGCGACGGCATGTAGCCCCGGGCTTCAGCCCGGGG
>JBJMGZ010000542.1:0-3258 GCA_045807605.1 Thermoanaerobaculia bacterium
CCAGCAGCAGCTCAGCTACGCGCTGACCCCTTCCGCCTGCGAGGCGCGCGCGGAGTGGTGGTTGCACGCGGTGACGGTCCTCGCGCTGCTGGCCGTGGCGGGTGTCACGTTCCTGGCCTGGGGCGAGAACCAGCGGCTGCCCCGCGAATCGACCGACCAGTCGCGCAGCCGATTCCTCGCAGCTTCGGGGATCGGGAACGGGTTGTTCTTCTTCGTGGTGATCGTGGCCACGGAGCTGCCGAACTGGTTCCTGGGAGCGTGCGTGCGATGATCTGGATTCTCGCCCATGGCAATGAGACCCACCTTTCCCAAGCCCTGTGGGGTTGGTGGACCTGGGACCCGTTCGTGCTCGTGGTGCTCGTGGTCTCCGGCGGTGTCTACGCGCGCGGGGTGCGGCGGCTGTGGGCGCGGGCCGGGGTGGGGCACGGCATCCGGAAGTGGGAGGCGGGAGCGTTCGCGGCCGCATGGATCTCGGTCTTCATCGCCCTGATCTCGCCGCTCGATCCGCTGAGCGACATCCTGTTCTCGGCGCACATGGCGCAGCACGAGGTGCTGATGCTGGTGTCGGCGCCGCTCTTCGTGCTGGGCCGCACGCTGCTCGCCTTCCTGTGGGCCTTCGGAGCGGAGCGGCGGGAGTGGATCGGGCGCTGGATCCAGTCGCCCCGGGTCACCTCCGCGTGGCACGGGATCACGGGTCCCCTGGTCGTCTGGGTGCTGCACGCCGTGGCGCTCTGGGTCTGGCACGTGCCGAGCCTGTACGAGGGGGCGCTGCGCAACGACGCCGTCCATGCCGTCCAGCACCTGTGCTTCTTCGTCACGGCCTGCCTGTTCTGGTGGGCGCTGGTGTACGGCCGCTTCGGGAAGATCGGCTACGGCATGGCGGTCTTCTACGTGTTCACGACCGCGGTGCACAGCAGCATCCTGGGCGCGCTGCTCACGGTGGCCCGCAGGCTGTGGTATCCCATCTACGAGGTCCGGACGATGCAGTGGCACCTGGATGCCTTGGAGGACCAGCAGCTCGCGGGGCTCCTCATGTGGGTGCCGGCGGGGGTGATCTTCCTGGTGCTGGGGCTGGCGCTCTTCGCGGCCTGGCTGGGCGAGGCGGAGCGGCGCGTGGCCCACACCCGGAGCGAGACGCTGGCGCGCTTGCACGAGATACCGGCGGCGGGAGGGGTTGATGAGGCTTGAGAGGCTCCTGGTGGTGGCCCTGCTGTTCCTGGCGGGGGCGGCGTGCAGCAGCAAGGAGGAGAAGGCGGCGCGGATGACCGGCGGCGATCCGGGGCTGGGGAAGCTGGCCATCCGCCAGTACGGCTGCTCGGCCTGCCACACGATCCCCGGCGTCGAGGGCGCGGAGGGGCTCGTGGGTCCGCCGCTCGACCGCATCGGCAGCCGCGTCTACCTGGCCGGCCGGCTCTCCAACACGCCGGAGAACCTGATGCGCTGGATCCGCGATCCCCAGACGGTCGAGCCCGGCACCGCCATGCCGGACATGCACGTGACCGAGCAGGACGGCCGCGACATCGCCGCCTACCTCTACACCCTGCAATGACCCGCCGGGACTTTCTGGCTTCGCTTGCCGCACTGGCCTTCGCGCCGGAGGCGCGCGTCATCCGGGTCGGGCACGCGGCGAGCGACGAGAGGGCCGTGCGCGGCGCGCAGCTCGGTGCCGAGGAGGCCGGCCGCACCGCCGAGCTCCTGGGCGCCCGCTTCGAGCTGCGCAACGATTTCGAGGGCGTCATCGCCATCGTGGGCGGAGCGGAGCTCGGCGATCGGGGCATACCCCTGCTCACCATCCGGGCCCCTGAGGACCTGAGCGACCCCGGGCCGTTCCGGCCGCACGTCTTCCACGTGTCCTCGACCCCTGCCGAGCGCCGCGAAGCCCTGGCCCGCTGGGGCGGCGAGGGAGGGCAGATCGTCGACTGGCACCCGTCGCTCACCCGTTTCGGGGCCGAGCAGCTCAACAGCCGCTTCGAGTCGCGCTTTGGAGCGCCCATGGATTCCCTCGCCTGGGCGAGCTGGCTGGCGGTGATGATCGCGGCCGAGATGGCCCTGCGCGCCACCCCCCTGGAGCGCCTGCGCTTCGACGGCCACAAGGGAGAGCGCCTGAGCTTCCGCCCGGAAGACCACGGGCTGCGGCAGCCTCTCTATGTAGTGGCGGCGGGCAAGGTGGTGGGCGAGGTGTCGAGTGAAAGGACCTAAAGGACTTAAAGGACTTAAAGGACGACCGGCGCCGGTCCTTTCTGTCCTTTTCGCCCTTTCCGTCCTTTTGGTCCTTTCCTCCCCCGCCCACGCCGCCCCCTTCGCCTACGTCAGCCACGAGCGCTCCGGCACCGTTTCCGTGATCGACACCGCCACCCACAAGGTCGTCTCCACCCTAAAAGTCGGCGCCCGCCCCCGCGGCATCCATGTCAACGGCAATCGCGTCTTCGTGGCGCTCAGCGATACCGCGACCCGCGCCCAGAGCGCCGCGGACGCCATCGTGGCGATCGATCCCGCGGGCAGGCGCATCCTCGCCCGCTACGACGCGGGCAGCGATCCCGAGCAGTTCGCGGTCAGCCGCGACGGCACCACCCTCTATGCCTCCAACGAGGACGCCGGCACCGTCAGCATCAACACCCGGGGAAAGGTGGCCGCCACCCTGATCGTGGGCATCGAGCCCGAGGGGGTCGCGCTGAGCCCGGACGGCCGCTGGGTCTACGTCACGGCCGAGACGAGCAACACCGTCTCGGTGATCGACACGCAGGCGCGCAAGGTCGTGGCGAGCTTCCTGGTCGATCCCCGGCCGCGCGCCGCGGCCTTCTCACCGGACGGCAAACACGCCTGGGTCACCGCCGAGATCGGCGGCACCCTCTCCGAGGTGGACACCGCGAAACACCAGGTCATCCGCCGCATCGACCTCGGCCGCTCCAAGCCTGTCGGCGTCGCCGTCTCCCCCGACGGCCACCGCGTCTACGTGGCGAACGGCCACGGCGACAGCGTCTCCGTCGTGGACGCCGCCAAGGGGACGGTGATCTCCACCATTCCCGTCGGCCGGCGCCCTTGGGGGATCGCCCTCACCGCCGACGGCCGCAAGCTCTACACGGCCAACGGCCTGAGCAACGACGTCTCGGTGATCGACACCCGCTCCCTGAAAGTCATCGCCACGATCAAAGCCGGCGACGGCCCGTGGGGCGTGGCGATGGGCCGCTGAGACCGGCTACTGGAAATATCCGCTCACATCGACGATCACGTCCACGCTCCCGGATGCCATTCCGGAAC
>JBJMGZ010000543.1:0-5328 GCA_045807605.1 Thermoanaerobaculia bacterium
GGGCAGGCGAAGAGGCTGCCTCTGCACCCGCGGACGCACCGCCGGCGAAGAACGCTCAGGCCTAGGCGCGCGACATCGCTTCCGAGCCTTCCTCCCAGACGGCCCAGCCCGGCTCGGCGGTACCCTCGGTGCCGTCCGTCCAGTACGACCAGCCGGGTTCCGCCCCGGTTGCCAGGGCCGGCGCCCCGATGCCCCTGAGACGGCGCAGCGCTTCGAACAGCGTCCCCTCTTCCTTCCCGGACATGAGCTTCGAATGGAATGCATGGATCGACATCTCAAACCTCCTTGGGGAGATCCCCTCCGTATGGTGGAACCGCCTACATCCGTGGAACGTAGACTCGGTTTCGGGAAGAGGGGCGGGCCGCGGGCGGGCGGGCGCAGACCCGCCGGCCGGAGCTTCCGGGGAAGCCGGACGACCCTGCGGGGAGGGGTGGTCGTCGGCACAGTAATGACCTTTTGACCAGTATACCGCCGATCGCCGGCGCAGAGGCGTCCTGTTGCGGGGTGGGGGGCGAAGGTCGGGCTCAGAGGGGAGGCGGAGAGGGGAGACTGCCGGGCGGATCGGGACCTGGGACCGGGCCAGGCCCAGGACCGGGACCAGGCCCGGGACCAGGGAGGCCGCGCTGCGCGGGCCGGCCAGCAGCCCGGCCGCGATCTGCCGGACAGCCCCTGTGCCACGATAGCGCTGGGGTCCATGGCATCCTCATCCCACCGCGAGCGACGCCGGCTCCTCCAGACCCACCGACTCCAGCATCTTTTGCAGAGGCCGCAGGTGCGCGGCGAAGATCCGCTCCACCGGCCCGGCTTCGCGCAGCGCGGCGCCGGCGAGCATCTGGCGCGCCTCGTCCGCGATCTCGACCATCTTGAACACGCAGTAGCTGACGGCGCCGCTGCGCAGCAGGATCTGCTGGGCCTCTTCCAGCGCTTCCGGCTCCGCCGGGCGGACCGACAGCTCCAGGAATCTCTCCCGCGCCGGGTGGTCCGCGGTCATGGCATAGAGGATGGGGAGGTTGTTCGGCCGGCGGCCCCAGTCGGCCTTGGCCGGGGTCTCCAGGGCATCCGAAAGGTCGTCGCTGACCTGGACGAACCGGCCCAGCACGCCGCCGAAGGCGTCCAGCGCGTCGGCCGTGGGCTCCGGGGCTCCGCCGAGCAGGGCGCCCATGCGGAACGCGGCTCCGAAGAGAGGCGGGGTCTTCGTGCCCACCGTGCGCCAGTATTCCTCCTCGTTGCGCAGCTCGCGGGAATCCATGTCCTGGCCGAACGCGGTCCCGATGGACATCCGGGCGAACGCCGCATGCAGGGCGGCGCGGACCCGGGGATGGACCCCGGGATCGTCCAGCACCAGGTGGCCGGCGGCCTGGAACGCGAGTCCCAGGTTGGCGGCCCGGCCGGCCCCCAGGCGGTGGTAGTCCCCCTTGGGATCGTCGTCGAGCATGTCGTCGACCAGATGGATGCTGATCAGCGAGCAGAACACGGCGGCCGCCCCGGGCAGGGCGTCCGCGGCCTCGCCGCCGACCGCGACGCACGCGGCGGACGGATAGTCCCAGACCGAGAGCGATTCCCGGTGCATCACACGCTCCATGAGCTGGAGCATCTGCGGCCAGGCCGAGACCTCGGCGACGGCACGGACCCGCTGCTTGATCGCCTCGAAGCTCGCTCCGGTGCTCCCTCCGGAACCAGGTACTGCTGCCGTCATGGGCCTCCTCCGGTCTGGAACGGGACCCGGGCAAACGCCCGGGCCCCCTTCGGTCACTGCTTATGGACAGCTGTCCTGACTGTTACGCAAAATCCTTGCCCGGGCTCAGGCCTCCATCATGCTGGGTTCCTGACTCCAATAGATCCACTCGCTCGACGGGTCCCCCTCGAACATGGACTTCGGGTCGTCGAGGAGGCTCAGGCGGCGGAGCGACTCCACCAGGGCATTGTTCTCGGTGGCGGACACGAACTTCTGATAGAAATCATGAATCGACATTGACGTAACTCTCCCTCGTCTTGGGGGGCACGGAGTCCCCCCGGATGGAATGGGTACAGCAGGTTGGTAACGGACTTACTTCACTTGAACGCCGCGGCGCGTCAAGGGGGATATCTATCCACGTAGGTGCTCCCTCCAAAACAAGTCAAGAAAAAAGAAAAGAACGGAGAGCGTCGGGGTTGCTCGCCCGCCCAGCCTAGAAGTGTCCCTGGCGACGAAAACCGGGACAGGGAAATCCGGACGAGCGTTCGGGGATTGGGAGGGGCTCAGGCCGAGGCGGCCGTGCCCAGCGCGGAGGGTGCGGCGGCGGGGCGGGCGGGGTGCAGGAGGCCGACCTGGAGCGCCTGGGCGAGGTCGCGGCCGGGCAGCGGCTTGAGGAAGAAATAGCCCTGCGCGTAGTCGATGCCGAGCCGGCGCAGCACCTGGGCGTCGTCGGAGGTCTCGACCGCTTCCATGATGGTCGCGGTGCCGGCGCGGGCGGCCATCTCGGCCGTGCTCTGCACGATGATCTGCTTGAACGAGTCCTGCGCCAGGCCGCGGCAGAAGGTGCCGGAGATCTTCAGGAAATCGGGGCGCAGGTCCTGGAACAGGTTGAGGTTCGAGGACCCTTCGCCGAAGTCGTCGAGCGCGATCCGGAAGCCGGTCTCGCGCAGCTTGCCCAGCGTCGCGGCAAAGGCGCGCGGGTTGACGATCGTCTGCTGCTCGGTCAGCTCCAGCACGATGCTGCGCTCCTCCAGGCCGACGTGGTGCACCTCGTGGCAGAGGCTCGCCGTGAACTCCGGATTGGTCAGCGAGCGCGGCTGGACGTTCAAGAAGGTCGTCACGGAGCTGCCGAGCTGGACGACCTCGGCCAGGGCGGCCCGGATGCAGATCATGTCGGCCTCGAACAGCAGCTCCTTGCGCGCCGCGTAGGAGAGCAGGAACGACGGGCTGCCCAGCACCGAGTTGGCCGGCCCGCGGGCCAGGCCCTCGACGCCGAAGACCTCGAAGGGCGCGGCGCCGTCGCGCACCTTGACGACCGGCTGCAGCACGGCGCGGATCGTCTTGCGCTTCAGGAACTCCTCCAGGAGCTCCACCTGCTGCACCTCGCCGCTGTCCACGGCGCTGCCGCCGCCTCCTCCCGGCTCGGCCGCGGGCCCCATGGCCTCGCGGCGCTCCGCGAGCAGGCTGCGGAGCTGGCTCAGCCCCTCGGGCTTCTCCAGCACGGCGGTGACGCCCAGCATGGAGCAGAGCGAGCGCACGTTCTCGTCCACGTAGCCGGAGAGCACGTAGACCGCCGTGTCGGGGAAGTTGGTGGTGACGAAGCGGATCAGGCGCATCCCCTCCAGCCCGCCGAGCTGCGACACGGAGAGGTCGGTCACGACCACGTCGAAACGGTAGGAGCTGAGGAGCGCCAGCGCCGCTTCGATCTCCAGGCAGGTCGTCAGGTGGATGCCGGGACGGCGCAGGCACGCCGCCAGCATGTCGACCACCATCGACTCATCGTCGAGAATCAGGACTCGGAGCACCGTGACCTAGTATAAGCGCCGAACGCGCGCTCGGCAAATCGGGGTGGAGAGGGAGTGTCAGGGAGTGTCCAATGGACACTCCCAGACAGTCAGGCCGGGGCCGATGTAGGGGCGGGGCTTGCCCCCGCCCGGGAGGGGGTAAACCCCTCCCCTACTTCCTTTCCGGCCCGCCGGCCAGCCGCTCGGCCAGCCGGGTGAAGCGGGTCTTCACCCGCCGGTTGTTCACCGCCACCGCCAGCGCCCGCGGCTCGCCCACCAGGATCGCCAGGCGCTTCGCCCGGGTGAGCGCCGTGTAGAGGAGGTTCCTCTGCAGCATCAGGTAGTGCTGCGTGTGGAGCGGCACGATCACGCACGGGTACTCGCTGCCCTGGGACTTGTGGATCGTGCAGGCGTAGGCGAGCGTCAGCTCGTCGAGCATCGAGGGCTCGTAGACCACCTCGCGGCCGTCGATCGTCACCCGCAGGAGCTGGTCGAGCTCGTCGATCCCGGTGACTCTTCCGATGTCGCCGTTGAACACCTCCAGGTCGTAGTTGTTCCGCACCTGCATCACCTTGTCCCCGACCCGGAAGGAGCGGCCGCCGCGGGCGATTGCCTCCCCCTGGGGCTCGCCCTGGGGATTGAGCAGGTCGCGCAGCGTCTCGTTGAGGCGCTCGGTGCCCAGCGGGCCGCGGTTGCGCGGCGTGAGAACCTGGATCTGATCCACGGGGTCGAGGCCGAAGCGGGCCGGGACGCGCCGGCCCACCAGCTCGACGATGGTCTCCACGATCTCCTCGGGATCGCGGCGCGCCAGGAAGAAGAAGTCGCCGTCCACCGCCTCGGTGTCCGGCATCCTCCCCTCGTTGACGCGGTGGGCGTTGACCACGATCAGGCTGCGCGCGGCCTGGCGGAAGATCTCGGTCAGGCGGACCACCTCCACGGCATCGGAGCGGATCAGGTCGGCGAGTACCCGGCCGGGCCCGACCGAGGGGAGCTGATCCACGTCCCCCACCAGCACCAGGCGCGAGGAGTCCGGGACGGCGCGGAGCAGGTGGAAGGCGAGCACGGAGTCGAGCATCGAGGCCTCGTCCACGATGAGCAGGTCGCAGCCGAGGGGGTGATCCCGGTTGCGCACGAACGCCCGCGTCCTGGGATCGAATTCCAGGAGACGGTGGATCGTGCTCGCCTGGCCGCCCGTGGCCTCGCCCAGCCGCTTGGCCGCGCGGCCCGTGGGCGCCGCGAGGAGCACCCGCTGCCCCTTCTTCTCCAGGATCTTGACCAGCCCGCGGACGAGCGTGGTCTTGCCCGTGCCGGGCCCGCCCGTGATGACCAGCACCTTGCGGGTGAGGCCGGAGCGCACCGCCTGGCGCTGCTGGCGGGCGAGCTCCAGCTTCTCGGTCTTCTCGAACCAGTCGAGGGCCCGCTCGACGTCGATCTCGAAGGGGAGGGAGGGCTGGACGAGCAGGTCGCGGAGGCGCGCGGCGATCCCGGTCTCGGCCACGTGCAGGGCCTTGGGATAGACCGCGGCCTCGCCCGGATCGTCCGGGGCGGCGGTCGCCGGCTCCACCACGGCCTGGCCGTTCCCGGACAGGCTGCCGATCGCGCTGTCGACCAGGTGGGCCGGCGCGGCGAGGAGCGCGGCGGCCTCCTGGGCCAGGGTGCGGCGGGGGAGGAAGAGATGGCCGCGGTCGCCCGCCTCCGACAGCAGGTGGAGCACGCCCGCTTCGAGGCGCTGCGGCGCCGCCGGGTCGATGCCCAGGGCGGCGGCGATGCGGTCGGCGCTCTTGAAGCCGATGCCGTGGATGTCGAGGGCGAGCCGGTAGGGGTTCTCGCGCACCAGGTCGACAGCGGCCGGGCCGTAGGTCTTGTAGA
>JBJMGZ010000544.1:0-3505 GCA_045807605.1 Thermoanaerobaculia bacterium
CACCTTCTGGTTGATCGAGTTGTCCTCGGCCAGGAGGATGCGCAGCGGCCGGAACAGGCCCGGCGGGATCTCTCCGGTCTCGTCGCTGAGCACCGGATCCTCCAGGATGGCGGCGGGCTCGCAGCGGATCGTGAAGGAGAACACGGCCCCCCGGCCGGGCTCGCTCTCGACCTCGATCGTGCCGCCGAGCCGCTCCACCAGGCGCTGGCTGATGGCGAGGCCGAGCCCGGTGCCGCCGAACAGGCGCGTGGTCGAGGAGTCGGCCTGGCTGAACGGCTTGAACAGGCGGTCCAGCCGGTCCATGGGGATGCCCGGGCCGGTGTCGCGGATGACGAAGCGCAGCTCCACGACTGGCCCCGGAGCCGGCCCCGGAAGCGGCCCCGGGGGCGCGGCGCGGGCGCTCACGGAGACGAAGACCTCCCCTTCCGAGGTGAACTTGACCGCGTTGCCGACCAGGTTCACCAGCACCTGCCGCAGGCGGGTGACGTCGCTGACCACGACCGTGGGGACGTTCGGCTCCACCCGGCTGCCGATCTTCAACCCCTTGCGCGCCGCGCCCTCGGCGAGCAGGTCCATGGCCTCCTTGACGCAGTCCGCGACGCGGAAGGGGATGGCCTCGATCTCCAGCCGGCCGGCCTCGATCTTCGAGAGGTCGAGGATGTCGTTGAGGATGACGAGCAGGTCCTCGCCGCTGCGGCGGATGGTGTCGACGTAGTCGCGTTGCTCGCGGCTCAGCGGAGTGCGCAGGAGCACGCTGGTCATGCCGATGACCGCGTTCATCGGCGTGCGGATCTCATGGCTGACGTTGGCCAGGAACTCGCTCTTGGCGCGGCTCGCGTCCTCCGCGTTCCGCTGCGCCCCCTCGGCGCGCCTCTTCTCACCCATGAGGGCGTGCGTCCGCTCCTCGACCAGCGCGGAGAGGTCGCGCCCGCGGCGGCGCAGGGAGCGCTCCCGCAACCGGATCATGCCCAGGATGGCGAGGAACAGGGCCACCAGGCCGAGGCCCAGGAACCAGGCCTTCTGAAAGATGCGCGGCTCCACCCGCAGCGGCAGCGACACCACCCCGCTCCAGACGCCGTCGTCGTTGCAGGCCGCGACGCGGAAGGTGTACGTGCCCGGCGGCAGGTTGGTGTAGTCCGCCGAGCGCCGGCCTCCCGCCTCGACCCAGTCCGCGTCGAACCCTTCCAGCTTGTGGCGGAACAGCACCTTCGCGGGATCGACGAGGCTGAGCGCGGTGTAGCGGATCTGGAAGCGGTCCGTGCCGGGCGGCAGGCGGACCTCCCCGCGAGCCGGGAAGGAGCGCGGTCCGGCCGTGATCCCCTCGACGACCACCGGCGGCGGCACCCGGTTCCACGGCAGGTGGGCGGGATGCGCGACCGCGACGCCGCGCACCGTGGGGAACCAGAGGCGGCCGTCGCGCGAGCGCAGGCCCGCGGGCCGGCCCACGCCGCTGCACTCCGAGCTCGGCATGCCGTCCGAGGCGCCGAAGGCGCGCGCGGGGATGCGCCCCTTGCGCTGGGCGGCACGCTGGGCGGCGAATACCTCGAGGTCGTCCTTGCGGATGCGCAGGAGCCCCTTGTTGCAGACCCAGAGGTTGCCCAGGAGGTCGTCGAGGACGAGCAGGATGCCCCCTTCCGGCAGACCCTCCGCCGGCGTGAAGGCGGTGAAGGTCTCGCCGCGGTAGCGGAAGAGGCCCGCTGCCCCGGCGATCCAGAGCGTCCCCTGCGCGTCCTCCTGGAAGGAGAACACGCTGCCGGCGGGGGCGCCGGTGCGCGGCGGGAGCGCCTCGATGCGCCCGCCGGCGAAGCGGTTGAGCCCGTCCTTCGTGCCGATCCAGAGCGCTCCGCTGCGGTCCTCGTGCAGCGCGTAGATGCGGTCGTTGAGCAGGCCGTCCTCGTGGGTATAGGCCGTCACCCGCCCGTCCTGGAGGCGGTTGAGCCCCTGGTAGGTGCCGGCCCAGAGAGCGCCGCCGCGGTCTTCGTACAGCGTGAGGACGCGGTTGTCCGACAGCCCTTCCCGGGTGGTGTAGAGGCTGACGCGGCCGTCCTTCAGGCGGTAGAGCCCGCGGTAGGTGCCGATCCAGAAGCTCCCCTCGCGGTCCTCGGCGATGGCGCGGACGACCTCTCCCCGGAGGTCCGGCAGGCCCGGGAAGGGCGCGGCGCGCCCCTTGTCCAGAAGGTCGAGGCCGCCGTCGCTGCCGATCCAGATCCGGCCCCGGCTGTCCTCGAACACGGCCCAGACCGGAAAGCCCGACAGGCCGGCCGCGCGGCCGAAGCCGGTGAACGCCACGTCCTTGAGGCGATGGAGGCCGCCGCTGCCGGTGCCGATCCAGAGGCTCCCCTCGCGGTCCTCGAACATCGTCGGGATGCTGTCGCCGGCCAGCTCGTCCGCGAGCGGAGCGCTCTCGAAGCGGCCGTCCCGCAGCCGGCCGAGGCCGCGCCGCGTGCCGATCCAGAGGTTGCCGTCGCGGTCTTCGAGGAGCGAGAGGACATCTTCACCATCCAGGCCCGGTGCCGCGGGCACTTCGATCCGCCCGCCGCTCATCTGCGCCAGGCCGCGGGCCGTTCCGATCCAGAGCCGGCCGCGCGAGTCGCCGACGATCTCGTTGACGCGGTCGTCGGGCAGGCCGTCGCGGGTGGTGAATCGCTCGAGCCGGCCCTCCGCGAGCCGCGCGAGACCGTGGTCGGTCCCGATCCAGAGGCTGCCGTCGCGGTCGCGCCGGAGCGCCGTGACGGTCGAGCGGGCGAGGCCGGGCGCCGCGCCGGGCAGCATGGACCCGCCCTTCAGGTGAAGGAGACCGCCCTGGTTGCTGCCGATCCAGAGCGTGCCGTCCGGATCGCGGAGCAGCGACCGCAGGCGGGGTGGCAGGCCGGGGGGATCGACCGCGGTGAAGCCGCCGTCGCGGTAGCGCAGGAGGCCGCCGCCGTCGGTGGTGATCCAGAGCCCGCCGTCGGGATCGCCGAGGAGCGAGTCGATGGCCGGGCTGCGCAGCGCGGGCGTGTTGCCCGGCGCGAACACCGTGAAGCCGACGCCGTCGAAGCGGGCGAGGCCGCGCTGCGTGCCTACCCAGAGATAGCCGTCGGACGTCTGGCCGATGGCTTCGACCGTATCCTGGGGCAGGCCCTGCTCGATGCGCCAGGCATCATGGCCGTACTGGTCGAGGGCGTGGGACGGATCGAGGGCAAGCGACGGCCGCCCGCCAAGGCAAGCCGCGAGCACGGCTGCCTGCAGGATCTGTCCGATCCGAGCCCGCCTCATCATCCTTCTCCGAATCTGGGGAGACTACCGCCGCCGCCGCCCTGCGTCAAATTCCGGTTTGTGGTAAAAAGACCCTGCTATCGGAACGGTCGGCGAGCAGCTTATACTTCTGCTTATGACGAGGAGGGCTCCGAAGGTGAACAAGACCATCGCCATCTCCGAGCTTGAGGGGAGACTCCGGACCGTTCTGGATTACGTGATCGAGGAGCACGTTCCGTACGTGTTGACACGCGGCAGCCACCCGGAG